>CASBQE010000075.1 GCA_949127665.1 Synechococcales cyanobacterium PMM_0083 | reverse complement strand
GGCTTCATTAAGGTATGAGAGTTCGTTATTCTGGAGCAGTGCCATTGTTGAGTGTGACTATGAGTTTATTGTTGCGATCGCCCCATATGTTCCCTGTTTTGAAACTAGTGCGTCGCTGCTGCGTTTTGTTATTAGTAGGATTGCTGAGTTGGGGAATTGCACTAAAAGACGCGATCGCGCTGACTGAAACTCCAACCGCTAAATCCACGGCTGCATCGATTCAGCCCTATTTTGATCGGGTCATTCAAAAAGTAACCGAGTTTCGCTTAGAAAATGGCATGAAATTTTTGGTGCTAGAGCGGCATCAAGCACCAGTCGTTTCATTTGTCACCTATGCCGATGTCGGCGGAGCCGATGAACCCGACGGTCAAACGGGAGTTGCCCACTTTTTAGAACATCTTGCCTTCAAAGGCACCAGCCAAATTGGCACTACAGACGCGATCGCCGAAAAACCCTTGTTGGACAAACTCGATCAGCTTTCAGAGCAAATTCAGGCGGCAACTGCCAAAGGTGAAACGCAAACATCCCAAGCGCTGAAGGCAGAATTTGCCAAGGTCGAAGCGGAAGCGCTCAAACTGGTGAAGCAAAATGAAATGGGGCGAATTGTAGAACAGTCAGGTGGCGTAGGGCTAAATGCAAACACGTCTACGGATGCCACCCGCTACCTATTCAGCTTTCCATCCAACAAGCTAGAACTATGGATGTCTCTGGAATCAGAGCGGTTTTTAGATCCGGTATTTCGCGAATTTTACAAAGAACAAAATGTCATTCTCGAAGAGCGTCGCCTCCGCACGGACAATTCCCCGATTGGGCAAATGGTGGAAGCTTTCTTGGATACAGCGTTTAAAAAACACCCTTACCATCGCCCAGTGATTGGCTACAACAAAGACATTCGCGGCTTAACCCGGCGAGATGTCACCCAGTTTTTTGATCAGTATTATGTGCCGAATAATTTGACGATCGCGATCGTCGGGGATGTGAATCCAACCGAAGTAAAGCGATTGGCAAATACCTACTTTGGGCGCTACAAGGCTCAGCCAAAACCGCCACAAGTCACTGTTACTGAACCACCGCAAACCGAAACTCGCGAGGTCACAATCTCGTTAAAGTCTCAGCCGTGGTATCTCGAAGGCTATCACACTCCAGCATTCCGCGATCCAGATTATGTGATCTACGACATGATCGGCAGCATTCTCAGCAGTGGGCGTACGTCTCGCCTCTACAAAACGCTGGTCGAACAGCAGCAAATCGCGTTGACTGCCCAAGGGTTTACGGGGTTTCCGGGTAACAAATTTCCCAGCGTGATGTTGTTCTATGCGCTTACGGCTCCAGGGCATACGGTCGATCAGGTAGCGGCATCGCTTCGCACTGAAATCGATCGCCTGAAAACTGACCTGGTTTCTGCCGAAGAACTGGAGCGTGTTAAAACTCAGGCACGAGCCGGATTGCTGCGATCGCTCAACTCCAATATGGGCATGGCACAAGCCCTATTGGAATATGACGTGAAAACGGGCAACTGGCGCAACCTATTTAAAGAACCCGATCGGATTGCTGCTATTAGCGCGATCGATGTTCAGCGTGTCGCCAAAAACACCTTCACTCCCCAAAATCGTACTATTGGTAGATTGCTACCGAAAGAATAAGTTGACTATTTCAGTAACAATCCCGTAACATTTTGCATCATAAAAGAGATAAGATAGCTCCGCCTATGCTTTGTGCCCCTGATCACAGGTGACACGGTTGGGCTACAAACTCAGACATATTGGAAACTACGTGCAATCAAATTCTGTTCTCAATCCAGTGGCTTCTAAAGCCCCGATTTCTCGAACTGCCGATTTGCCGTTTACGCTTCAAGATTTGAAAGCTGCGATTCCGGCTTATTGTTTTGAACCTTCCGTTAGCAAATCACTCGCTTACTTTTTTCTAGATATTGGCATGATCGCAGGGCTATACGCGATCGCCTATCACCTCGATTCCTGGTTCTTCTTCCCGTTTTTTTGGCTCATGCAGGGCACCCTATTTTGGTCGCTGTTCGTTGTTGGGCACGACTGCGGACATGGATCTTTTTCTAAAATCAAATGGCTGAATAGCTTGGTTGGACACCTTGCCCACACGCCAATTTTGGTGCCCTACCACGGCTGGCGGATTAGTCACCGCACCCACCACGCCAATACGGGCAATATCGACACCGATGAAAGCTGGTATCCTACTTCAGAATCGACCTATGAGCAGATGACTTGGTACGAAAAGCTGTTCCGGTTTAATTTGCCGCTGCTGGCGTATCCGATTTACCTGTTCCGGCGATCGCCCGACCGGGAAGGTGGATCTCACTTTTTACCCAGCAGTTCGCTATTTCGTCCTTCAGAAAAGTGGGATGTGCTGACCAGTACGGCAGCAATCTTGGGCATGGTGGGCTTTTTAGGCTGGCTCACCTACACCTGTGGATGGCTATTTTTAGTGCAGTACTACGTTGTGCCCTATGTCATCTTTGTCATCTGGCTGGATCTAGTCACCTTTTTGCACCACACCGAATCCGATATTCCTTGGTATCGCGGTGACGACTGGCATTTCCTCAAAGGTGCCCTCTCCACTATCGATCGCGACTACGGCTTCATCAATTTCATTCACCACGACATTGGCACCCATGTGGCGCATCACATTTTCTTGAATATGCCCCACTACCACCTAAAAGCGGCAACTGAAGCCATCAAACCCATCCTGGGCGATTACTATCGCAAATCCGATCAGCCAATCTGGAAAAGCTTTTTCCGCTCTCAGAAAGACTGTCAGTTTGTGCCAGATGAAGGCTCTGGAGTGTGCTATCAGCCAAACCTCAAAATCCGATAAGGATTCAGCCCTTTAAAAAAGCGGATGCGAAGGATTTTATTGCCTTCCCATCCGCTTTTTTGATTACTCTAGCCAGTCAGACCATAAAATTAAATGGATGACAATGAAACAGCCCGATGAATGCATCAGTTTGCAAGAGATTCGCGCAGAAATTGACTGGATTGATCAGCAGATTATTATGGCTCTGGGTGAACGGCTTGCCTATGTGCGACCTCTACTTGATTCAGTCATCCAATAGTGGTATTAGTTCAGGAGTAGAAACTAGAGGGATGGATATGGGCGCTCAATTGCTGAGGATTGAAGGGTCGCAAGTCAAGATAGAAGTAACGATTGATCTGAGCCGTTCG
>CASBQE010000074.1 GCA_949127665.1 Synechococcales cyanobacterium PMM_0083 | reverse complement strand
CCCTCCATCGTCCATTTTTATCAAGAAAGTAAATCTAGCAAACGTTGAACGCTCGCGATCGCTACTGGCAACTTCTTACTTACATTCGCCCCCAGAAAAACCTCATCCTCCAAGCTCTGCTTTGCACGATAGTGTTCACAGCAATGTGGCCGGTTCTAGCGTGGTTAGCAGGTGAGATGGCAAAACCGATTGCTCTGGGGCAAGTGGCAGCAATTGCAAGGCTTTCTGGAATTGCTGCTCTAGCATTTTTGGTGCAGAAAATTGCCCAATACGGGCAAGACACCTTGATGGCAAAAGCCGCTCTGGCAATTGTCTTTCAACTTCGCACTCAGGTTTATTCCCATCTTCAACGCTTGAGCCTCAGCTATTTTGAAACGGTTCAAAGTGGCGACCTTGCCTATCGGATGACCGAAGACATCGATCGCATAGGCGAAGTCGTCAATAAAGCCTTTCATCAATTTTTGCCGAGTGTATTACAGTTCATTGTGGTGTTGGGATACATGATTTATCTCAACTGGCAACTCACCATCACCATTTTGATCATTGCGCCACTCATGGCAATTTTGATTACCTGGTTCGGCGAACGCATCCGCAAGCTGTCTTACCGGAGTCAAGGTAACGTTTCCAACCTCTCGGCGCTATTGGTGGAAGTGTTTAGCGGAATGCGACTGGTGCAAGCCTTTGCTGCCGAAGATTATATGTTGGGGCGTTTTAGTCGGGAGGCGGAACAGAATCGGATTGCCCGTTATAAAACCGAAAAGCTAAAGGCAATTCAAGCGCCTATAGTAGGTTCTTTAGAAGCCTTTGCCCTGCTGTTTTTGCTCCTATTTGGAGGCTGGCAAGTTTCGACTCAAAATATTACTGGCAGCAATTTTGTCAGCTACCTAGCAGCGGTGATTATGCTGATCGATCCGATCGCATTGGTGACGGGCAACTATAACGAGTTTAAGCAAGGAGAAGCCTCGATTGATCGCGTGTTTGAACTGCTCTCCATGCAGCCCACAGTGATAGAAAAATCTGGTGCCGCCCTGTTGCCCCCTGTGACAGGCAAGGTCGAGTATCGCGACGTTAGCTTTGCTTATAAATCTGAGCAGCCTGTTCTGAAGCAGCTTAGCTTGTTAGCGCTACCCGGAGAAGCGATCGCCCTAGTCGGTCATTCCGGTGCTGGCAAGACCACCTTGGCAAACCTACTGATGCGGTTTTACGATCCGCAAGCTGGGCAAATTTTAGTGGATGGGATCGATATTTGCGATGTTACCTTACGGAGTCTGCGCCGCCAGATTGGCATCGTCCCGCAGGAAACCATTTTGTTCTCTGGCACCATCGCCCAAAATATTGCGTTTGGTCAAAGCGACTTAGATCTGGATGCCATTAAAACGGCGGCAAAAATTGCCAATGCCGATCAGTTTATTGTGGAATTTCCAGAAGGATACCAAACCTGGGTCGGGGAACGAGGTGTGAATTTGTCGGGTGGACAGCGTCAACGATTGGCGATCGCCCGTGCCGTATTGCTCAATCCCCGCATTTTGATTCTGGATGAAGCCACTTCTTCCCTGGACTCAGAATCTGAAGCGCTGGTACAGCAAGCCTTGGAGCGGTTGATGAATAACCGCACTGTGTTTATCATTGCCCATCGCTTGGCAACCGTTCGCCGTGCCGATCGCATTGTGGTATTAGAACAGGGATACGTTGTAGAATCTGGAACTCATACAGAATTGCTGAATCAAGAGGGACGGTATGCCCGCTTCTACGCCCAGCAGTTTCAGAATTAGGGGAGAATTTCTTAGCGTTGCTGAATGCAAGTATGATTTTTGACTGTAGGGGTAGGTCTTGTGCCCAACCATGTCGGAGATCGAGGGTAACCACAAAGAATTGCCCCTACAAATTTCATCCCCAGATTCAACAATCCATCCTAATTTGTTTTGGTTATCTATCGATTTGCTGGAGATAGCTGAGGTGGGTTAGGCAATTTTGGTAAGGGTTGCTTTACGAGTCGTGCCCCATTTTTCAATTCAGGCTCGTCCGTCAGTAGAAATTCTCGAATCAAGCGAGTGAGCGCCCGTTGGGTTAAGCCTTCGGCAATTTTCTGACCCATCTGGCGAGTCTCCGGTTTCACCAAAAGCCGAGGAATCACCGACACAAGCATCAGCGGATCAAACCCAGATGTTTCTTGCAAGATCACCCAAATCCGCTGAATGTGTTCAACCGTTTTCTGATCGGTGGAGGAAACTGGGGGAGGCGTGACCGCAAACCCCAACCGTTGACTAACCGTGTAAGTAAAGCTGCGAAAGGCGTTATTGCCCACTGTATCTAATCCCCGGACAATCACATCTACTAGCTGCGATCGAATCAAGTCGCCCCGTGGAGAGAACAGATAATCAACGCTCTGGTCAAGCACTTTACCCAAATCATAATCATTGCTGTCACGAGCGTTTCTCAGCAGATTTTCTAGGCGGTTCCAGCGGAAGCTCTCGTCCTTAAACAGCAAATCGCGCAGGGAAGCCCGCAGTTCGGGTGCAGGATCGGTCAGCAGTCGCTTAGCAACGTAAGGATAAGCTTTGCTCAAAACCTTGAACTCTGGATCGACGTTAATGGCAATCCCTTCTAGCGTCACCAGCGATCGAATAATCAAGGCAAAAAACGCTGGCACTTGGAAAGGATAGTCATACATCAAGCCCGACAGTTTATCCGTAATGGTTTTGATGTTAATTTCTGCAACCGTAGCCCCTAAAGCATCGTTGAACACAAACGCTAACGCTGGAATAATTGGCGTGAGATCTGTATCAGCGTCTAAAAAACCGAGATTGACATAATCATTCGCCAGTCCTTCAAAGTCACGATTGACCAAGTGAACCACTGCCTCAATTAATCCGTAGCGTTGGGCTGGAGTCACCTCACTCATCATGCCAAAGTCGAGGTAAGCTAGTTTACCTTCTGGCGTTGCTAGCAAATTACCAGGGTGAGGATCGGCGTGGAAAAAGCCATTTTCCAAAAGCTGGCGCAGGGAACACTGAACTCCAACAGAAATTAGGTAGCTAGCATCAATCCCTTGTTCGCGGATGGCATCTAGCTGCGTCAGTTTGGTGCCCGTGATCCATTCCATCGTCAACACGCGCCGCCCGGTATATTGCCAATAAATCCGAGGAACGTAGATTTCAGGAATTTTGCCATACAGTTCGGCAAATCGCTCGGCGTTGCGTCCTTCTTGGCTATAGTCCAACTCTTCAAAAATGCGGGCGGCAAACTCATCAATGATGGCAACTAAGTCACTACGAATTTGCTTGACGTTTTTCATTAAAAAGGCAGAAATTTTACGCAAGATGTACATATCCAGCGCAATGCTTTGAGATAATCCAGGGCGCTGCACTTTAACGGCAACGTCTTCACCCGTTTTCAACTTACCTTTATAAACTTGACCCAAAGAAGCGGCAGCGATCGGGCTTTCGGTTAATTCAGCATAAATTTCATGAGGTGGAAAGCCCAGTTCTTCTTGAATGAACTGGTAGGCAAGGGCATTATCAAACGCCGGAAGTTGGTCTTGCAGTTGGGTTAACTCGTTTAGATAAATGGGTGGCACCAAATCAGGACGGGTAGAAAGCGCCTGCCCAACCTTAATAAAGGCGGGACCTAGGCGAGTTAAGATTTCCCTTAACCAAATTGCCTGTTTGCGCTGCTGAGCTTCCGATGGGGCTTTACGATTCCACCACCAAACAAACCCGTAGCTAAGAAATGGTAGAAAGATCTGAAAGATTCGCTTGAGAACCTGCAACGGACGTTGAGAGTAAACTGCGGCGATCGCCTCGGCATCATATCGAAGCGCATCGACATCCGGCAGCGGCGGCTCAGCAGGTTTAAGCAGCATTCCTTCTGGCAAAGATTCCTCAGTAAAAAACGACGGCTCAACCAAATTTTCAGACGTAAGCGAAGGAGAATAAGTCACGGGTCGCTTTTAGCTCAGGTAAAGGGGCAGTCAACGTTGCAGGTTGGAACCTCATAGCGGTCTAACTAAGATAACCAGCCTATATGTAACGCATTGTAACAAGGAGATTGCAACAGTGCGGTCGAATTAACCCTACTTGGTTGAAGAGAGTTTTTACCGTAGTCAAAAGAAAGATTTTTCACGAAGTTTAGGCAAACACGCCAAGATTCTCCGCATTTCCTATCCTTACTTGACTATTCGCATAAGAACCTGCTGCCTGCGACCTGTTACTCCACCGCCTCACCGCCCACAACCACATTCCGCACTCGCAGGCTAGGACCGCCACAGCCTACGGGCAAACCGCTTTGTCCGCCCTTCCCGCAGCCACCCGACTCATCCCAAAAAAAGTCATTGCCGATCGCTTCAATATTCGCCAGGGTTTTGAAGGCATTTCCCGACAGGGTGACATCGCGCACCGGCTCAGCAAGTTTGCCATTGCGAATCATCCACGCTTCACCCGCCGCAAACGTAAACATCTCGCCATTGGTCATGCCATCGATCCAGTTGCAGGCATACACGCCCTCTTGAATGCCATCAAACAAATCTGCAACGGGAGTTTTGCCCGGTTCAATCCAGGTATTCGTCATCCGCACGATCGGCGGATAGTGGTAGTTTAAGCAGCGCGCATTGCCCGTTGGAGCCTCTCCTAGCTTGCCTGCCGTCTCGCGAGAATGCAGCCGTCCGACTAAAACGCCATCTTTGATCAATTGCGTAGTAGTGGCGGGAGTGCCTTCGTCGTCGTAAGCATAGCTGCCGCGATGTCCTTCTGGAGCAGCCCCATCAAAAATTTGCAGATCTTTTGATCCAAACCGCCGACCTAGACTCATGGTTTCCAGCAAATCGGGGTTTTCGTATGCCATATCGGCTTCAGAGAGATGCCCAAACGATTCGTGAACAAACAAACCTGTCAAAATTGGATCTATCACAACCGTGTAGGTATTGCCTTTGACGGGAGGCAACGCCAGAGAATTGACCGCCCGCTGAGCAGCACTTCGCACTTGAGTATCCAATCCGCCCAAATCTTCGTAGGCTTTTCGAGAACCTGTGGTTTCGCGCCCGGTCTGTACGCGATCGCCATTCCGAGCTGTTGCCGCATAGCGCATTTCCATATCCACCCACGACTGTTCCAGCATAGTGCCATCGGAGGTTGCCAAAATAATCCGTTGGGCGCTGTCGCCATAGCGGACTGAAACAGTGGCAATTTGAGGACTTACACTCCGCAAAATTTCGCCATAGTGCTGACACAGATTTTTTTTCTGTACTAGGGGAATCTGCCGGGGATCGCTGCCTGTTAACGGAAAAATGCAACTGTCTTGAATGGGGCTGACGGCTGCCAGCAGGGTTTCGTCATCACCGACCAATCGAGCAGCAGCGATCGCTTCTTCCACTTGTTCTTCGAGTGTGGCAAGCCGATTAAAACTGGCGAAACCCCAGCCTCCCTTGTGGCAAGCCCTCACATGCCCCCCAATGGAAATCCCTTCACTCAAGGTTTCAATCTTATTGCCCCGCAGCAAAATGTCGGTTCCTTCTGCGGCTTCTAGGCGAATTGCCAAATAATCCACATGGGAACGATACCGAGCGATTAAATCAGCTAATAAATCTTTTGCGTTGGCGGGTAAAGTAGCCATAACGAATATTTATACCGAGCAACATCCTACGTTCATTCTCTAATTAATTGAGACGAGTAGAGTATCAACTTTGAGTTGAGGAGTAGGCGTAAGGTGTTTTCGCAGGGATCTTTTCTCTGTTTGTGCAGTGGATGGCAAGCCCAAAACCCTTACAACCAAATCGCTACGACATCAATTTTGTCTGATTCAGTGCGAATGCTTAATCTCTGGGTTTGAAAGGCTTTTGAATTTCAAACGAGACGGGAGGGCGCACAGATGGCTTTTTGGGGATTGCAGACGAAACTGACTGATTTGGCTGAGCCTGAGTTGGAGCGATCGGTTTAAGTGGAGACTCTGACGATTTTTCATCTAAATGAAGTGGCATTGAGATTTTGGTGTAGTTAGAGGCGATCGCCAATAGTGCCCCGCCCATCAAAAAAATCGGCATTGGCAATGATGTCGGCTGCACCCACTGCCAAAACTCTACTGCTCCAAACAGCAAGATAAAAATGGTTAGCCAAAGCTGCATCGATTACTCTAATCCAAGTTGTACATATTAACTACCCAGCAGGATAGCGGATCTTTGATGATTTGGGGCGATCGCGAAATAAAATTGATGCTTGCCTGCGCCTCGCTAAACTGAGTGGGAATAGATTTGATTTTTGTGGATAGGATTTTTGTGGATAGATGGATTTGACACAAATGACCTTACTTGAACCCATCCCGGCAATTGAGCAGCGCCTTCAAGAACTGCGACAACTGCTGCAAAATGCTAGCTATGCCTACTATATTTTGGATGCTCCTGTGCTTGAAGATGCGGTTTATGACACGCTGTATCACGAACTGATCGCCCTAGAAACTCAGTACCCATCCCTAATTACGCCCGACAGTCCGACTCAGCGGGTGGGAGAACGCCCAGCCAGCCAGTTCGTCTCTGTGCGCCATAACATCCCTCTCTACAGCCTGGAAAATGCCTTTGGCAATGCAGACTTAGCAAAGTGGCAAGATCGGTGGCGGCGAGTTGCACCCGATATCGCAGATTTTGAATATGTCTGCGAACTCAAAATCGATGGATCTTCTCTAGCACTCACCTATGAAAATGGTGTGTTAGTGCGAGGAGTCACTCGCGGCGATGGGATCGCGGGTGAAGACATTACTCAAAATGTGAAGGCGATTCGCTCGATTCCGCTGAGGCTTAACTTAGAAAATCCGCCAGCCGTGGTGGAAGTGCGCGGTGAAGCCTTTTTGCCCCTCGACTCGTTTTCCCAGATTAACCAAGAGCGATCGCAGGCAGGAGAAGCTTTGTTTGCCAATCCTCGGAACGCGGCGGCGGGCACGTTACGCCAATTGGATTCCAAAATTGTGGCGAAACGAAAACTAGACTTTTTTGCCTACACACTGCATTTGGGGGCTGGGGAAATGGTTCCGCCTCTCGCCTCTCGCCTCTCGCCTCCTTCCAGTCAATGGGCTGTGCTGCAAACTTTGAAAGAATTTGGCTTGCGAGTGAATCTGGAGGGAGCGCTTTGCTCAAGCCTAGTGGAGGTAATTGCATTCTGCGATCGCTGGTCGGTTGAGCGCCGAATGCTGCCCTACATGACCGATGGCGTGGTGGTGAAGATCAATTCTCTGGCGCTACAAACTCAGTTGGGCTTTACCCAAAAGTTTCCCCGCTGGGCGATCGCGCTCAAATATCCGGCAGAGGAAGCGCCGACGGTGGTAGAAAACATTAGTGTGAATGTGGGGCGGACTGGAGCCGTCACGCCGCTGGCAGAAATGCGCCCAGTGCTGTTGGCAGGAACCACCGTGGCACGGGCAACCCTGCACAATCGCGATCGCATTGCCGAACTGGATATTCGCGTGGGGGATACGGTGATCATTCGCAAAGCTGGGGAAATCATCCCGGAAGTGGTGCGGGTTCTATATGAACTGCGTCCTGCTGGCACCGAACCATTTCAGATGCCGACGCAGTGCCCGGAGTGCTGTCAACCTTTAGTTAAGCCAGAAACCGAAGCCGTGACCCGCTGCATCAATGCCTCCTGTCCGGCGATCGTTCGGGGAGCCGTGGAGCATTGGGCAAGCCGCGATGCGATGGATATCAATGGACTTGGCGAAAAATCGGTGTTGCAATTTGTGGAGACAGGCTTGGTACAATCCGTCGCAGATTTGTATGACATCACCTTTGCCCAACTGATGACGTTGGAGCGCATGGGGCAAAAATCCGCAGAAAAATTGGTGAGCGCGATCGCCACTTCCCAACAACAACCCTGGTCACGAGTCCTCTATGGCTTGGGCATTCGCCATGTGGGCAGCGTCAACGCCCAAGTGTTGACCCAGCAGTTCACCAGCGTAGAAACCCTATCTCACGCCACTGTAGACGCGATCGCCTGCGTCTATGGCATCGGCACCGAAATCGCCCAATCCGTTTACCAATGGTTCCAAAACCCCGCCAACCAAGAACTCATTCAGCGCCTCCAAACCGCCGGACTCCGATTTCAATCAGAATCCCCAACTCCCAACTCCCGACTCCCGACTCCTTTATCCGGCAAAACCTTCGTGATCACGGGCACTCTGCCTACCCTCAAACGAGATGAAGCCGAAGCCTTGATTCAGAATGCTGGCGGTAAGGTGACAGGATCGGTGAGCAAAAAAACGAGCTATGTCCTTGTGGGTGAAGAAGCAGGCTCCAAACTGAAGAAAGCTGAATCCCTCGGCATCACATTGCTTTCAGAAGCAGACCTGCTAGCGCTGCTCAATGCGTGATGCGGTGGGTGATGGGGCTGAAGACGATAACTGCTTTTTAGCAAAGGGGCTGCGACCGGATAGGCTTTGAAAGTAGAATCCGCCCACCGCAAACAAGAACAGGATGTAAGCGATCGCCTGCACCCAATAGAGCCGCTGAGTATAGCCAAACAACGCGCTAAGAATTGCCCCAGGAAAGCGATCGTCTGGCAAAACCTGCCCCAGATCCCACACTTTGGCACCCAAAATGCAAGAATGCACCTTGGCAAAGCGCTCATAGTAAAAACACATCGACTCGGTTGCCCGACTTTGGCTGGAAAGGGTACTAATCACGGTATCAAAGCGACCGAGTGCCGTCACCACTAGACCTGCTATCACCAGCAGCAGCAAAATTCCCATCGCTTTAAAGAACAAGCGCAGGTTTAGCTTAATTCCCCATTTGAACAACAGCACTCCAATGGCGGCGGCAGCCCCCAATCCGGCTAAGGCTCCCAACGCAGGCAGAAACCCTTGCTCAAACTTTGCCAGAACAAAAACCACTGTCTCAAAGCCTTCTCGCACTACGGCAATAAAGATCAGCCAGAAGACTCCTAAAGCACCCCCCTGTCTCAAGGCATTGGAAACCGATCCTTCCACTTGGCTTTTCATCGATCGCGCTTGTTGGGTCATCCACACCAGCATCCAGCTTAGAAAACCGACTGCAATCAGGCTGAAGACTCCTTCTAGCAGAGGCTCTGCTATTGGGCTGGCGGCTCCAAGCACTTTAATCAGCCAGCCAAACAGGAAGCCAATCAATGCGCTGACTGCAATTCCGACCAGCACACCCAGATAAACCCAGCGGTTGAGTCGAGTTTGCTTTGCTTTTTTAAGGCAGGCAAGCACAATCCCAACCACCAGTGCCGCTTCAACGCCTTCTCGTAAAGTGATCACAAAGGTTGGTAAAACAGAACTAAAATCCATGACATCCTTTTTTTGCGATAGATGCTTACAGCATCATTTAGCGATCGAAGCTTGTATTACAGGGGAACTACTCATTTCAATTTGCTTTACTTTTGCAGCGACCTGATCCGCCGTCAGTACTGGGGTTACAGGGGGAACAGGAGAGGACCACGCTTTCCGTAATCCCGTAAAGGACGTGACGATTTGATCGTTTGCTTTTGGATCGGCTTGCTTAACTTGATCGGCAATGCTTTTGTAGACCGTATCTTGAGCGTAGGCAACAAAGCCACGGGAGTCTTGATATTCAATCGGGGCGCTAATCTTGCCATTGGATATCGCCGCTGTATATTCAGCCGTTGCCGTTTCTAGCAAGCCATTCACCACTTGCAGCGAGAAGTTGGCAGATTGACGTTGAGTTTCGGGCAAAGCCGCGATCGCCTGATCGATCTCCTTCATTGCCTGGTCATACTGAGTCTTGAGTTGAGGATCGTTGGGCTTTGACTTGACCAGATCTTGTAGTTGGGTCAGCACGCCTTTGAAGTCTTCCACCTTACGCTCTTGAAACTGTTCCTCTAAATCCACATAAATTTCTTCAACCGGATGCCCAATGTGGGGTTCTGCCTGATCGGTTTTTTTCAACGCCAGCAATTCACCCGCGACGATCATGTGTCCCTTCATCAAGGCTAGCTTCGTCATGTAATCCACGTCTTTTGCTTCGCCTGTCAACACCACTTCTTCAATGGTGACTTGATTTTTAATCTGGTCAAATTGCGCTTGACTAATCACTTTCTTGCTAACCAAATCTTCGATGCTGCCATAGGGGCGACTTGCTTGAATTTTGTT
>CASBQE010000073.1 GCA_949127665.1 Synechococcales cyanobacterium PMM_0083 | reverse complement strand
TTCTGATACGGAATCTACGGCTTTTGATCCAGAAGGATTGGAAATTGGCAGATGACAGCCAAAAATGGCTATTCCGATCCCGAAAAGGACGCAGAAAGTATAGGTTAGGAGTCTTGCGGGGCGGCGGGGGCGGTTTGGGGCTTTCCCAGCAATCCCAGTTGCGCGGCTAAAGCTTGTTCTACCTGCTCGGAGGTCTGAACTAACTTGCTGACTTTGGCGATCGCTACTTTTGCTCCAAGCTCAGAGCCTTGGTTTTCAGCGTTTTGAACCAACGCGGATTCAAGATTGTTACTGTTTTGGTTCCACAAGCTCAGGGTCGATTGCAGGTTAGCAAGTGCTTGATCAACCTGCGGCTGAGTGTTGATCACGGTCAGGTGGATTTGATTGATCTGGTGAACAGCGATCGGCTGCTGAGATGCGTGAACAGTAATCGCACCTTGACTAGCAGTGGAGGCAGCAGGCGTTTCCTCAATTTCACCGTCAACAACCTCGTCAACTTGTTCTATCCGGTTTTGAAGCCAAGTTTGGTACACGTCGCGATGAGAGTCGTGAACGGAGGCAATCCATAGGTCGTATCCGTCTTTACCCACTTGAGCCAGAGTTTCAAATTGCTGACAACAGAATGGGGTATAACGGGTCAGCTTGCCGATGCCAAATCTCAAGTCACCTTCAGGGAACCAACAGTAAGCCCGTTTGATGACCAAAAACCAGTTTGAAATATTGCGCTGAAAGGTTCTAGGGTCAACTCCGTGAAGGGGAGCTAAGGCTTCAGCAATCTCGGTGGAAGACTTGGGAGACTGCCATTCTGGAATTCTAGAGAGATTCGTGGAAACTTGCTGGAACTCTTCTAGAACACTTCGAGGGAATTCTAGAATTTCAGCCGTTTTAGGTTCAAACGACTCTTTAGCAAGGGGCTTGGCTTGCATTTCGTGAATACTCCTATAGGTTCTTTAAACTTCGTGGAAGCGTGAGTTGCTTCCTGGAAATAAATTAGCATATTTATCACCTTTTATCACCACAGTTTACATCTATCACCATGTAGGATAGATTTAGCCCCAAGCGGTTAAACTTGGAGCATGACGAAGCAAGACCGACTGAACATAGACCTCAAGGGTTTGAGGGAGCGAATTGAAAACTTTAGAGATGACCCTGCTTGGAGGGCGTTATCAATGTCAAAGAGAATTCGCTTGTTAATTGAAATGAGTCTCAGCCAGGATGAGTCTCATAACTTGTCTGTTTCAGACAGCGAACCCTCAAAGTCTTTGCAGCAGTTGGTTTTACGAAATTGGGCACTTTTAGCAGAAAACTCAAGAGTTGACTTAGAACGATTAAAACTTTTGCGAGATGCTAAAAGCGAACCTTCTGAAGTGGAAGTTTTGAGAATAGCCTTTACATTAGGTTTAGCCGAATCGTTTGTATCTAAATTGCCATTACAAAACGGAGGGAAGCAGCCAAATGGAGTTACGTGACTATTTACCCTATGGCTGGTTGTTAAAAACAACCCATGATGGACTAATGTTGACGGCTCCTGATTATGAGCAGGGCAAGGATTTTGTCGTGGGCGCGGCTCTCTACTTACGTGAAACTGCCCAAAACATTCGGGGAGTGATTGAGATTCACGCTGCGACAGGAGATCGGCTTGCCAGCATTACACCTGGACAATCAATTAAAAGAACTAGCGAACTTGATCCCGATCCATCAAGCGTTGAAATGTTGCGGAAAATGCAATTAGAAGATGCGCGATTAATGGATCGCATCCTTACCAGTAACGATCCAATGGCAATGGTAGGGCTGACTGACCATATTCAAGTGCTGATTAATCAGCCAATGGCAACAAGGCTGGGAACTACTTGCAAGTCGGCACGAGGGCGAAACCTTAGACCATTGCATAATCATGGATGGTTGCCTGAACTACTTCAAACATTGCAGCAACAGGGGCGGGTTCGAGTAAGATACCAAGCTTGGTTGAATGCTCAAGATGAAGTGTATGGAGAGTTAACAACACTTTTTGAGGTTGGAACATTTCAGGATGAACCCGTCAGAATTGCTACCAATCTCGATTTGAATATTATTCAGGCTCCGACGATGGAAGTTGTAAGGGTATAGGAGGGCAGACATGGTTCAGGCAAAACCACGATTCAAAAACTTTGAGGAATATCTCACTTATGACGACGGCACCGACACCCGCTACGAATTGGTTAATGGGGGGTTAGTCGAGATGGGTGCGGAAAGTCCATTAAATCTCGATATTGCTTTTTTTCTCGGAGTTTTCTTTGTTCAGATGGGGATTCCAATGCAGCGTATTGGAATCAAGAATTTAATTGCAGTCGATTCTGCTAAAGTCACGGCGAGAGAACCTGATCTAACCATCCACTCTGAAGCTTCAAAACGCGCTATTAGCCAGGAAAAACAGGCACTTCTACCAATTGACGCGCCTACTCCGTTGCTGGTGATTGAAGTGGTTTCGCCAGGGGAGCCTGGTAGCGACAACTACGATCGCGACTATATCGATAAGCGTGAAGAGTATGCCAATCGGGGCGTTCCTGAGTTTTGGTTGATTGACCCGGAGAGGGCGGTGGTGCTGGTGCTGACTTTGGTTGGCAGCACTTACAAAGCAGCAGAGTTTCGAGGGGGCGATCGTATTCGTTCTGATCACTTCAACCAGTTGGATTTGACAGCACAACAAATTCTGAGCGCTGGGGAGAATACGCCATGACACAAGCGCTAAAACTGACCTTTGAAGAATACGCCAAGCTTGATTCTGAAGACTGGGCACGGCTGGGCTTGCCAGAAGGTCGATATGAGTACGTTGAGAATGGGGAGCTACAAGAATTGCCGTC
Source organism: Synechococcales cyanobacterium PMM_0083 (assembly GCA_949127665.1). Taxonomy (GTDB): domain Bacteria; phylum Cyanobacteriota; class Cyanobacteriia; order Leptolyngbyales; family Leptolyngbyaceae; genus ULC077BIN1. The sequence goes on along the minus strand of CASBQE010000073.1, from coordinate 166 downwards.
CGAATCAGAACTAAACGATTGGATCGCTCAGGAGTTGTTTTGGCTATTAGCAGTAGCTAAGGTTGTTCCACGCCGACTCATTCGTCCTCATTCGTGTGAAATTGAAGTGATGGGTAAGCCTAAAACACGCTATCCAGACTTGGTAATTTTAAAAGAAGAACATCTA
>CASBQE010000072.1 GCA_949127665.1 Synechococcales cyanobacterium PMM_0083 | reverse complement strand
TATCACGTCTTACTTAAAATCTGGATTAAGACTCAGCTCGGAGCCAGAAAAGCAGTAGAACGAGAATTGTGTTAACGAGTCAAGTTAGCGTTTGTTGCCAAGTTATTTCGCTGGAAATGCACCCAAAAGTGTGTGGCTGGTGAGAGAATTAGCTATTTTTTTGGGTTGAGGCATCATCTGACGGCTGCTGAATCATGTCAATTGCTCCCATAGCATGATGGTAGAAGGCAGGAAGTATCTGAGAATGATAACTTGCTGGTTTATTGTGAGGTGAATGTGCCTCCTATGCTATGAAATTGTGGCGATCGAAATTGACTGCTTGGCTGCCCCAGTTAAACTATCAAATTTGGATTTTGGCGATCGGGCGGCTGCTCTCACAAATGGGATCAGGCTTCACGCTATTTTATGCGCCGATCTTTTTTGTAAATCAGGTGGGGCTATCCGCAACTTTGGTGGGGCTTGGTTTAGGCAGTCAATCTATTTCGGGGGTAATTGGGCGCTTTTTGGGCGGGTCGCTCTCGGATGGGCAGTTTGGGCGCAAACGCACGGTGCTGTTGTCGGCAGTGATTTCTGCGATCGCGGCGTTTGTGATGGCGTTTGCTACCAATTTTCCAGTTTTTGTGATAGCCAATTTATTGATGGGTTTGGGCATTGGGCTATTTTGGCCATCTGCCGAGGCACTGGTCGCCGATTTGGCTGCGCCCCCAGATCGGAATGAAGCCTTCGCGCTGAATCGGCTGTGCGACAGTTTGGGTTTGGGAATTGGGGTTGTGCTGGGCGGGTTAGTGATCAGCACGACAGGAGCCTATCGATCGCTATTTATCATCGATGGCATCTCCTTTTTGGTGTTGCTTGCCGTAGTGTTGTGGGCAATTCGAGAAACATTTCAAACCACGGGTGAGCATCAGGGCTTGCAAGGCTGGAAGCTGGCACTACGCGATCGCACCTTGCTGATCTTTTGCGTCGTGAATGTGCTGTTCACCACCTACATCGTCCAAATTAGCAGCACCCTACCGCTTTATTTCACCAACTTTGTATCAGGAACGCCCGATGAAAAAGGATTTACGCCCGTCGTGATTAGCGCCCTGTTCACTTGGCACCTTGTTGTAGCAGTTCTTTGCCAGCTTCCAGCCGCTCGATTTCTAAACCGATTTCGCCGCACCCGTGGATTGATTTTATCTGCGGTGCTGTGGGGGTTGGGCTTTGGGGTCGTTTGGCTAACCGGGGTAGCCTCCACAGGCAGCCTGGGTTGGGCAGTGTTGGCATTGGGCATTTTATCCTTAGCAACGGTGACTTATATGCCAGCCGCTTCGTCAATTGTGGTAGATATGGCAACGGAATCGCTGCGGGGGGTGTATTTAGCGGTGAACTCGCAATGTTGGGCGATCGGCTATTTTATTGGACCTCCAATCGGCGGTTGGGCGTTGGATCAAACCCCATTTATCGCCCACACTTTTTGGTTAGTATTAGCTGCTACGGTCGGGTTATCTATCCTGATCTTGCAGCTTCTAGAGCGAAGAATGAAATTGAAAGATGCGTTTCCTCCCTCTATATAAAAGGAAAATAGTGTGAGGAGAAATCGCGTTAAACGAACCCGCAAAATCTAGAGTGCAGCCATTGATCACGCTTCAACAGCAATTTATCCTAATTGGGAACCCACGTCATGAACAGACTTTTTGCCCTGATTCCGGCAGCGATCGCCCTCTTGATTCCGTTTGCGGCTCCGACTCATGCTCAAGTTGCAGATATACCTGTGGCGAATAAAGCAGGAGATTTCACCACCGCAAGAGTGATGGGTAATCGTGGCTATTATCGCAACACTCATTGGTTAGTGGTTGATCCGAGTCGTTCGCTGAACTGCCGTGCAACACCCAATGGCGCGATTACCACGCGCCTATTGAGCGGGTGGATTGTGACAGCGTCGTTTCCGACAGATAAGAATGGCGATGCAATTATCACGGGGCAAGGCAAACCTTGGCTTCGCGTGATTGCAACTGATCCAAATGGAGGTAAACTACCCGCCTGTTTGGTGCGTGCCAACAGCCGCTATATTGCCCCGATTAGCATAGACTACATACGAGAAACGATCGCCAAAGAGACCAAGTGAAGCACTGCGAAACTGCCACGGCATCGTTAGCAGGGGGTTGTTTGGGTTCCATATCCCAATGCCCTGCTGCTTGGCGATCGCCTCAGCTTGGCGATATTGCCCTTGAGTCGCGGCACAGTTATGAAAATATTTAGGATAGATGACCGCCATCCCTTCCTGCACCATTTGTAGGTTAATCGACTGTCCGTTCACCCATACTTCTGCCACGGTGCGCCCGTATCGATCGCGATCGACCTCTCGCAATTGCACCACTTGCCCAATCGGCAAAATCTGCTTCAATCGCTCAGAGGCAGCTTGCCCCCACGGTGCTTGGGCACGTTCTGGCGCATCCACACACGCGAGCCGAACGGTCATATTAGTTGGACTGGCTTGCACCTTCAAAGTATCGCCATCCCCCACACTTAGCACGACAAACTGGCTTTGGCGATCGGACGGCGCTTCAGTACGGGGCGATCGCACAGCGGGAGGTGGTGATGGCTTAGACTTGGGAGTTCCTCGCCGAGGGAGCCTTTCGCAAGCAACCCCATCATTATCGCGATCGAGGTAGTTAGCGCCCCTAGTTTGCATAAAAACCTGAGCCTCTTCCTGAAAGGCAAAATCAGCGCATTTTGCCCGCTGTGCTTCTGCATTAGGGGCGATCGCTACCCCAACGCATACTGTTGCAAAAAAGAGTAGATTAATCCGCATCTTTCACCCAAACCAGTACAAATATATTTCGCTCTTGTAGATAGTTTACCCCCGACGCTCTTGCAACTTGCGGTAGACTGCTTTGAGATCTACGTTGTGATAAGCCAAGGCGACCAGCGAATGGTAAAACAAATCGGCAACTTCACCCGCGATCGCGGCTTGCGTCTCAGAATTGTTTGCGTTACGGTCATCATCTTTACAAGCCATCACCACTTCTGCGGATTCTTCGCCAATTTTTTTGAGGATTTTGTTGTCGCCCCCGGCAAACAACTTACAGGTGTAAGAAGTGTCGTTGGGATGATCGCGGCGATCGCGCACCACCGCATACACCTGAGACAGCGTGTCCGCCGGTGGAGCTTCCACATGATTATTGACGCGATGAAAGCAGCTTCGTTCGCCCGTGTGGCAAGCAACATCTCCAATCTGCTCCACCGTAATCAGCAGGCAATCGCTGTCGCAGTCGTAGCGTAACGATTTCACAAGCTGTAGATGTCCTGAAGTTTCGCCCTTGTGCCAAAACTCCTGGCGCGATCGACTCCAAAACCAGGTTTCACCCGTTGCGATCGTCTTTTGCAGTGATTCCCGATTCATCCATGCCATCATCAGCACCGTGCCATCAAGATAATCCTGCACAATTGCCGGAACCAAACCGCGATCGTCGTATTTAATGACTTCAACCGGAATCGCTTGATTGCCCATTTTTTATATTCGTCCTCTTTAGTCCCTGCACCTTTTATAATCCCATTTACCCATCCATCCTCATCTATGCCGTCTAGCTCGTCCCAACTTCTACGCGTTGGTGTTCCCCCGATCAAATGCCAGGGAATTAAGACGAAATTGGTGCCTTTCATCTTGAGCCAGATTGTTTGGCAGGAAACAAGCGATGCCACCTGGATAGAACCCTTTTTAGGATCAGGCGTAGTTGCCTTCAATCGGTTACCTGATCGGGCATTGCTTGCCGATACTAATCCACACATTATCGGGTTCTATCAAGCCATTCAGCAGGGCAAAATCGATCGCGCCTCGGTTCAAAACTTTCTCATTCACGAAGGCGAAATATTACGGCGACAGGGTGCAGAATATTACTACACGGTACGCGATCGCTTCAATCAAACCGCAGCCCCATTAGACTTTTTGTTTCTCAATCGCGCTTGCTTCAATGGGTTGATGCGATTCAACAGCAAAGGAAAATTCAATGTGCCCTTTTGCCATAAACCCCAGCGATTTTCTCAAAGCTACATCACCAAAATTTCTAATCAAGTCCAATGGGTTGCCCAATGCATGGAGGGCAAAGACTGGAAATTTTGCGTTGCCGATTGGCAAGAAACTCTGCACTGTGCAAAGTTGGGGGATTTTGTTTATCTCGATCCACCCTATATTGGTCGCCACACTGATTATCACAATCAGTGGAACCTAGAAGCAGCGGAAAAACTTGCCGCGATCGCTCAACAATTGTCCTGCGGTTTTGCTGTCTCCATGTGGCTAGAAAATCGCCACCGTCAAAATGACCACATTCAACAGTGCTGGTCAAACCTAGATAGGCAAACTCATCAACATTTTTATCACGTTGGTTCCCATGAAAATCTTAGGAGTGCCATGACAGAAGCCCTAATAATCAAACCTGTCTTAATCAAACTAGACCGTGGACATTCACCTTGAAGCGACTTCTGGGTAACTTTGTAAGAAGCTTACTCGATCGCGCTGTTCAAACTAGCCGACTGGCTCCTAATGGCGCTTGAAGCAATCCGGTGTGCTTTTTCTTCTTCGCCATACCATTGCAGAGCAGAATTAAACGCGACCTGGTAGAAACGCTGTGCCGCATCAGACAAAGAATTGCGAACGTAAGAGGGTAAATCGTGGTGAGTTTTATAAGGCATCTTAAAAGTCCTCAAATAAGCTATGTAGAAAGATAGTAATGTGGATCACATAAATCCACCTGTATCTTTAGATTGAAATACCTTCCAACGAACCAAGTCTCGTTACACAATAAATAGAAGGGACGTTGAGTAACACTCCAAGGAGTCACCATTGATTACAAGTTCGTTTAAGACAACCAAATCAGACGAAATTTTTGCGGCTGCTCAAAAGTTGATGCCGGGTGGAGTCAGTTCTCCTGTGAGGGCGTTCAAGTCAGTGGGTGGGCAACCTATTGTGTTCGATCGCGTCCAGGGTGCTTACGCTTGGGATGTAGACGGCAATCGATACATCGACTACATCGGCACTTGGGGACCCGCCATTTGCGGACATGCCCATCCTGAAGTGATTAATGCCATTTGTGAAGCGGCTCAGAAAGGCACTAGCTTTGGGGCACCCTGCCGTCTGGAAAATGTGCTGGCAGAAATGGTAATTGATGCCGTTCCCAGCATTGAAATGGTGCGCTTTGTCAATTCAGGCACCGAAGCCTGTATGTCTGTCTTACGATTAATGCGCGCCTTCACCGGACGAGACAAACTGATCAAATTTGAAGGCTGCTATCATGGACACGCCGATATGTTTTTGGTCAAAGCGGGATCAGGCGTTGCCACTCTCGGCTTGCCCGATTCTCCAGGTGTGCCAAAATCCACTACAAACAATACGCTGACAGCACCTTTCAACAATCTAGAAGCAGTCAAAGCCCTATTCGACGAAAATCCTGGCGAAATTGCCGGGGTTATTCTAGAACCCGTGGTGGGCAACGCAGGATTCATTGTGCCGGACGGTGGTTTTTTGGCGGGATTACGTGAATTGACTCGCGAAAACAATGCCCTGCTCGTCTTTGATGAAGTGATGACGGGCTTTCGGATTGCTTACGGTGGTGCCCAAGAGAAATTTGGTACCACGCCAGACTTGACCACTCTGGGGAAAATCATTGGCGGCGGGTTGCCCGTAGGTGCTTATGGTGGACGGCGCGACATTATGGAAATGGTTGCCCCAGCGGGTCCCATGTATCAAGCGGGAACCCTGTCAGGCAATCCACTAGCAATGACGGCAGGCATCAAAACGTTGGAGTTGCTGCGCAAACCGGGCACCTATGAGCAACTCGATCGCGTGACTAAGCGCCTTGCCGAAGGACTGCTAAAAGTTGCCCATGAAACCGGACATCCAGCCTGTGGTGGACAAATTAGCGGGATGTTTGGCTTCTTCTTTAATGCAGAACCCGTTCACAATTACGAAGATGCCAAAAAATCCGATCTGAGTAAATTCAGCCGTTTCCATCGCGGTATGTTAGAGCGAGGGATTTACCTCGCTCCATCACAGTTTGAGGCAGGGTTTACCTCTTTAGCTCATACCGATGCCGATGTCGATGAAACGCTAGCAGCAGCAAGAGAAGTGATGACGAGTCTATAAAATCAGACGTTAGGGAACATACTCATATGGTCCCTAACGTCTAACTAAGCCTTTTCTTAACATCCACAGCCAGAATGTCCGCAACCTGGACCATCTTTATGTCCATCGGCGCAGGCTTGGCTGCAATAGGATTTGTTTTCTTTTTCAACGGTGCCAGAACCGGGAGTCACGATGCATAGGCAAGGTTCGCAAGCACATTTCATTTGAGTAACAGTTGCCATTTTGGGTTAGCCTCGGTAATTTACTGAGTTCATCATAACACCTGAACAGGCGTTCATATATTTATTTCTCAGTTTGGCTTGCAAAACTCAAAACTCAATTACCTGTATTAACGGATAGGAACAAAGCCCGCTTTCTCAAGCAATGTTTGTCCTTGATTGGATAAAACGAAATCGGTGTAGGCTTCTCCTGCCTGCTGTTCTTTCTGGTTGTTTTGTTTGATCACTACAAATAGATTGCGTGTAATGGGATATTGCCCTCCTTTGATCGCGGATTCATTCAGTTGATTGCGCTTAGCGGGGCATTGGGAGGGGGGAACCAGTGAGCCTTGATAAGGCGGCACTAAGTCGTTTGGAGTGCGTCCGATCGCGATCGGTTTGACCGTACATTGATCCACTATTTCAGGCGCAGAGGCGAAATAAACCCCACCAGGAGTTTGAGCCAATTTCCGCACTGCTTCCGTGGTCGTAGCCACCGTTTGCACCGTTGCCCCAAAGCCGCGCCCTTTCATAATTTGTTCGACAAATAACTCAATCGTTCCCCCTGCGGTCACCGGGCGAGTGATGGGTTGAATCGCTAAATTTGGTCCACCCACTTGGCTCCAATTGGTGAGTTTACCTGTGTAGATGTCGCCAAGCTGCTCCACGGTCAGCCCTGGAATAGTCAAGCTGGGATTAACCGCCACCGCTAGAGCGTCGATCGCCACCGGAACCTGCTTCAGGTTAGTACCCCGCTGACTTGCCTGCTGATATTCCTGATCAGTCACAGGGCGAGAAGATTGAGCAAAGGCTAATTCATCTCGCATCAGCATCCGAATGCCTGTCGCCGATCCGGGTGCTTCGCTGGTTGGATTCACATACCGCAAGCGAAATTCAGGACGAGCCGCTTGAATGGCAGCATCCACATCTCGCCGAATCGGTGCCCAAGATGTGCTGCCGCCATAGGTAAACAGCCCACTCGGCACGTTTTGCACTTGAGCAAAATCTTGAACGCTCGCTGAATTAGAGGAGTTTGATGAGTTAGTTGGCGAGGTTGAGGTTGAGCTTTGAGAAAGCAGATTCCCCACATTCAGCCCAGATTTTTGAGTCACCCACCAAAAACCGCCGCCGACCAATCCAGCCGTGACGACGAACGAAAGCAGAAGAGCAGGAACATCATTTTTCTGAGTCATATTTTTTAAGGTTATATTCCTTGTCTCTTCAGTATTTTTCCAGCGATTTCTCCAGCGTATATTAGTAGGTTTGCCTTTGTGGTAATGGTTTATTTATTAACCTTAAACACTATCTCACGGACAATCATCTCACCCCAAGCGAGGGTTCCTGAAAGCCCTTGAAACCAGATCGAAATAGCTAAAATGATTAAGGGAATTAAAGCATAGTAAACCAAGCCCCAACCGATCATTTTGCCAATGCGGTGACCGCAACGGCGACGATTAAATACCAAAGCAATCAGGGCTAGTGGTGCGATCGCATGAATTGCCAAGCTGATTGGAATACTGATGTAAAGTGCAGCTAACCCTGCCCACATTTCACGATTTCCGATCAGAACATAAATCGCCATCACAAG
>CASBQE010000071.1 GCA_949127665.1 Synechococcales cyanobacterium PMM_0083 | reverse complement strand
AGCCAGAGGGTGATGTTGACCCTGGTAGAAAAAGGGATGAAGCGAGAAGAAGCCTACGCGATCGCCCAATCTTGCGCCCACACTGCCTGGAATAAACCCGACGGCAACTTCCGCGCCCAAATTGAACAAGACCCGCGTGTGATGGCACTGCTTACGCCAGAAGACATCACCGCCTGCTTCGATCCACTGCACCATCTCCGCAACCTCGATCAAATCTATCAGCGCTTAGGAATTTAGATACTATTTAGAGACAGGCTCAACTTGAGGAAGATGAGTGATGCGTTGTGCCGTTGTCATCGAAAAGGTCGAGGCTAGCTATGGGGCATATGTGCCTGACTTGCCAGGATGTGTAGCCGTTGCCGAAACTCTATTAGAAGTGAAAAATTTAATTCAGGAGGCGATCGCATTCCATCTTGAAGGCTTGCGAGCAGATGGCAGCGATATTCCTATGCCGATTTCACTGTGTGAATCTGTTGAAGCGTCATGAATGCGATCGCGCTTTAACAGAATGGTTGCGATCGCATTCAGGATGATGTCAAATGTGACTTAACCCGCTCGACAGCCCTCTGAAGCATTACTCAATGAAGAACCGCTGTAAGTTATTGCAATAAAACTATTATGGCTGCACCGCTTCGCCCGTTAGGAGTTCCGCCCAATGCCTGGATGGTGGATACGGCGATCGCCGATATCACACGGTCACCGCTGGAACCCCGCCTTATCACCTTACCCACAGAGACTAAAACTCTGCGGCTAGATCTGGCAAAAACCGCCATTTTGATCATCGATATGCAAAATGATTTTTGTCATGTCGATGGTTGGTTAGCACATATCGGTGTCGATGTGACTCCGACGCAGACCGCGATCGCGCCCCTGCAAAAATTATTGCCCGTTTTGCGGCAAGTTCAAGTTCCAATTATTTGGGTCAACTGGGGTAACCGTCCTGATTTGCTGAATATTAGTGCTGCGGCTTTACACGTCTACAACCCAACAGGTGATGGAGTTGGGCTGGGCGATCCACTACCCACAAATGGCGCACCCGTGCTGATCAAAGATAGCTGGGCAGCCGCAGTCGTGGATGAATTGGAGCAAAAGCCAGAGGATATTTGCGTGGATAAGTACCGCATGAGCGGATTTTGGGATACGCCGCTCGATAGTATTCTGAAGAACCTAGGTCGAACTACACTGCTATTTGCGGGAGTGAATGTTGATCAATGTGTGATGGCAACCCTGCAAGATGCAAACTTTCTAGGATACGACTGCATTTTATTAAAAGACTGTGCTGCTACGACCTCCCCCGACTATTGTTGGTTAGCAACCCTCTACAACGTGAAGCAATGCTTTGGCTTTGTGACCGATTCAACTGAAATTTTGCAAGCAGTAAAGTAAGAGGTGAGAATACAGAATCTAAAACTTAGAACGCATATTCGCCGTCACATAATCCTATGAGGCATTCAAGAAACACCGTTTATTCTCACCACTGCTAATAACTTGACCCTTTCCTATTGGAGAAACTCCATGAATTCTACAAGCTGTGTGATTCCGGTTGTCAAATCTCCCAAGGACTATCAGGCGTTTCGGATTAGCCCGCAGGATACGAACCGATTGGCGATCGTGTTTGATCCTCAAATCGCTAATATGTCGCTTACCTTTTGCGTTGAGATTTTTGATGAGGGCGGCAAAACGCCACCCAATCGTCATCAGCTTGCGGTGGAAATGTTTTTTGTGCTGAAGGGCGAAGGCACGGCAACCTGTGATGGTAAATTAGTGCCGCTGAGATCGGGGGATAGTATTTTGGTGCCGCCCACAGGCATTCACGAAATTCGCAATACAGGTGCTGGGCGACTATATGCGCTGTGCATTATGATCCCCAATGAAGATTTTGCGGAACTGATTCGCAGTGGCGTTCCGGCAGAACTGGATGACGAGGATATAGCAGTGTTGCGGCGTTCACAAAGTGACTCTGAAAGAGTATCGCCAGCTCCGGTGCTTTCCTCGTAGCAAACAACAAGCACCCCTAACTCAACTGGCATAACGACATAGATCTTTTGCCAGAGGTAATTATCTGCAATTTATCAATATTCGACCTTACGCAGTGCCAGATACAGCCGCGATCGCAACCTTGTTTTATGACACGGCGCATCACATCAACAGCCATGATTACACCCCAGCCCAAATCAATGCTTGGGCACCCAAAGATATCAACATTGACTTTTGGGTGAAGCACCTGAGTCAATCAATCACCTATGTTGCTGAAGAGAACAATCAGATTATCGGTTTTGGGAATCTCGCATCGAATGGTCATTTGGATTGCTTTTACTGTCACAAAGATTTTCAGCGGATGGGTGTGGGCAGTCAGTTACTGGCAACGATTGAAGCCACAGCGCGATCGCTGAAAATTCAAACTCTGTTTACAGAAGCCAGTATCACAGCGCGATCGTTTTTTGAGGCAAAAGGATTCCACGTCATCACCCCGCAAACCGTTGAACGTCGTGGGCAATCTTTTCTGAATTTTGTCATGAAAAAAAGCCTGATTAGTTGCCAGGTCAAATAATTAAGATAACTTTTGATTGACATTTTGTTTATAAGGTGGGGCAGCCCGTCAACTATGGCTTTTTGGATTTTTTCCACTTTAGATAAGCAAGAACATTTTGCCATGAAGAAATTCGGTTAAATCTGCGGCACCGCAGATTTATATCTAGAAGTATTGCCGATTACGGAGACAGCAGGACAGTTTCGGTTGGGAGAATCTGCCGAAGCAGTGGAGTTTACGGTACGGATGGAGCAGTTTCCGGCGAGTCCGCTGTTTACCGATTTGTTTGATCAAGGCAAGCTGACCGCAGAATTGCTGGTGAGATTGGCAGAGGAACTGATCAGCTTTCACAAGAAGGGCACGATCAATGATTAGATTCGCAGTTTTGGCGACGTGGCGCAGATCCGGCAGGCGCTTCAAACTGGCAAATTGGTCTAAAACAATTTGCATGTGTGAATCAGTTGACATACTTGCATCCCATAAAGGTCGGTTTGGTCAAATTAGTCAAAAAGTTCTGTCGGCAACCAAAAGCGCAGCTTGGATATGGACTAGCACATAAGCATTTCTCATAACAAAAATTAATTCACTAGATTGCATCTTTCGCTAGAAGGAGTTGATTTAGGAGATATGAACATTCGTCCTTGTGGGATAGCCGATACAGCCGCGATCGCTCCTAGGAATCGCTAGCGAACCCCACTGCGGACAAATTTTTTCACTGCTGGGCTGTCTAGTTCTGGCAAAAGCACTGTCGCGCTATTGATTGCTCAAAAAGCCAGCAGCCCTATGCAATATTTTTCTTCAGAGTTTTATATTTTTCCTCTTCTATCCTGATTCAGCTTTTTTCTGTGGAATTAAACAATACAAGCATTTTTTGTTTGCATCTGCGTAACTCTTTTTAAGAGTCACGGCTGAAAAATTTATTGAAAATAATTCCATCTTTTCTGGCTTCTTTTTTGCTTTTTTAAGCACTGAAAATCAAGCTGCAAATCACTTTTTTAAATCAAAAACCAATTTCCCGCCTAAAGGCAAGAGCATTCATTTCTTGTTAGAAGTCAGGCTGAATACAAGCCATTTGGCATTGGTGATTGCAACTGCATAAAGCCAAATTATTACGTCCCTAATACTACGTTAGAGAGCAAAATGAGAATATCTCGAAATTCCCATAGTCAATCTTCGCCGATCACTTTAGATTCGTTGTTGAATTCACACATTTACCGTAGCCAAATCCTTAAATTATCAGCCGTAGTGTTGCTAATAATTCCGGCTTTCTTAATTAGTTACTTAATTCTACAAAACAGTGTCAACGTTCCCCAATGGGATCAATGGAGTATTACAAAAACAATTATAAAGTCTACAACAGGCGATTTGTCATTTAATGATTTAATTGCTCAACACAATGAGAGCAGAAAAGTCTTTCCAAGACTTATTTATATTGCGCTAGCCTATCTGACAAACTACGATGTTCGATACGAAATGCTCGTATCTTTTTTGCTGGCATGTTTAATTTCGCTCAACTTATATCGGCTTAGCCAAATAACGATAAAGAGCGATCGCACTAAAATTTTAGGGCTAGTACTGATTACAAATTTTCTGATTTTCAACCCAATTCAATATCGTGCTTGGCTATTAGGGTTATCCAGTGTCTTTTTTATCCCGATCGCCTGCATCACAACCGGGTTAGTCGTTGCCTATTCCAAACTCAGCGATCGCGCAAAGTTTGCTATTTGTGGCGGGCTATCGATCATCAGCATGTTCTCATTTTCTAGCGGAATTTTAAGCTGGATTGTTCTTCTTCCGGCATTGATGACGCTAACTCAGCGCCAAGATGAACCCTTCGTTGCTAGCTTACGGCGGCGCAAATGGTTGCTGATTGGCTGGGTTGGAACCTTTGCAACTTTTGCAACAGCTTACTTCTCCGGATATACGAAACCTGTTGGGCATCCTGACCTCACAGATCCTCTAAACGATCCAAGCAGCGCGGTTAGTTACTTCCTAGCATTTTTGGGTAGCCCATTAGCTTGGGGCACCAGTATCGATAGTCTTGATCTGGCTCAAAGTATCGGAACTTTGCTGATAATAACTCTCTTTTTAGCTTGCTTTTACTTATTGATAAGCTGGAGGAATATTGAGTTGTGGAAACGCTCGATCGGCTGGCTTTCACTCGCCATTTATCCGCTGATTAGTGGACTGATTGCCACCTTTGGGCGCTTAGGGTTTGGGATTTCTGAAGCATTAACCTCTCGATATACAGTCATTACCGTTCATATTTTGATTGCGGCTATTTATTTGACAGTGATTGTTGTCGAGGATGCTGTTAGTAAAAGATTTTTTCAGTTTAATCGTTGGACAGAGCGCATTATTATTATCTCAGCCACTCTCTTGATAGGCTTATATGGACTGACTTATTTTTATAGCGTGGGGCAAATGAGTGCTCTCAGAAGTGAGCGACTTTACCTTAAGAGCTGTCTCCTTTTTATTAATGTTGCTCCTGACCCAACCTGCCTTAAAAAATTGCACCCTGGTGGAACTGAAGAATTGCAATCTCTAAGTAATAATTTGGATGATTTAGGCTGGATGAATCCGCCCCTGATCAAAACGAATAACATTCAAAAAATTGCTGGAAACACTCTAAATTCCGCGCTCTATGGTTGGCTAGATACTATTGAATCTCAAGGCGATCGCACCTATTCCATTCGGGGTTGGGCATTTTTGCCAACCCGCCATAAGGCAGCCGATGCCATTCTTCTCACTGCCGAAAATGAGACGGGCGACTCAACCTTACTGAAAATCATTCAAATTGAAACTGAAAAGAGAGACGATATTGCCAAAAAAGTGGCGGGTCGAACCTCAATCAATCTGGGTTGGAACGGAACATTTGCATTAACAGATACCTTGGCAAAAAGTTTCATCAATGTGAAAATTTGGGCATTTGATGTGCAAACTAGCAAAGCTTTTGAGTTAAGCAGCAAAGAAATAAAGCTAGATTCTCACTGCAATTCATAAGTTCAGATGGACTGCATGGTATGTTACGGTTGCCAACTTTACCGCTTCTGCACTTGCTGAAATGACTGAAACTGCTCTCCCTGCTTTGATTCAACAAATGCTGCAACCGGGTTTTTATCCTCACCCGGTGACATCGATTCAACTGATACAAACCCATGTCTCCTATATTTTGCTAACTGGAGACTATGCTTACAAGGTGAAAAAGCCCGTTAACTATGGCTTTTTGGATTTTTCCACTTTAGATAAGCGAGAACATTTTTGCCATGAAGAAATTCGGTTGAATCAGCGCGGTGCCGCAGATTTGTATCTAGAAGTATTGCCGATTACGGAGACAGCAGGACAGTTTCGCTTGGGAGGATCTGCCGAAGCAGTGGAGTTTACGGTACGGATGGAGCAGTTTCCAGAAGGCTCCCTGTTTACCGATTTGTTTGATCAAGGAAAGTTGACCGCAGAGTTGCTGGTGCGGTTGGCAAAGGAACTGGTCAGCTTTCACAAGAAGGGCGCGATCAATGATTACATTCGCAGTTTTGGAGATGTGGCGCAGATCCGGCAGGCGATCGACGAAAACTATGAGCAAACGGTTGGCTATATTGGGCGATCGCAAACTCAGCCGCAGTTTGACGAAACTAGACAATACACCGATCGCCTGTTTGCCGAACAAGCCGATCTGTTTGCCAGCCGGGTGCAGCACAACTGGATTCGGGAATGTCATGGTGATGTGCATTTGCGGAATATTGCCCTGTGGAACGACAACATTTTGCTGTTCGACTGCATCGAATTCAACGAGCCGTTTCGCTTTGTCGATATCATGTTCGATATCGCCTACATCATCATGGATTTGGATGCGCGAGATCGCCCGGATTTAAGCAACGTGTTTTTGAATGCCTACATTGAAGAGATGGGCGATTGGGAAGGCTTACAGGTGTTGCCGCTGTATCTGAGTCGTCAATCCTATGTGCGCGCCAAAGTCACTTCCTTTTTGCTGGATGATCCCACCATTCCCGATGCGGTCAAGCAAGAGGCAACCGAAACCGCTAGACGCTACTTCTGCTTGGCATGGGACTACACGCGATCGCCCCTAGGAACTGCCAGCGAAGCCCATCGCGGACAGATTTTTCTCACCACCGGGCTGTCTGGCTCTGGCAAAAGCACTGTCGCTCGACTGTTGGCACAAAAAATTGGAGCCGTGTATATCCGCTCCGATGCCGTGCGGAAACATCTGGCAAGCATTCCCCTGACAGAGCAGGGTGACGCTGATCTGTATACTCCAGAAATGACTCAAAAAACCTACGATCGCCTGCTGCATCTGGGCATAGCCCTCGCAAAGCAAGGCTACCCGGTGATTTTGGATGCCAAATACGATCGCCAAATTCTTCGCCAAGCCGTGATCCAAGCTGTGGAAGCGGTCAACGCAGAGGATTCTACCCAGCCGCTTTCTCTACAAATTTTGCACTGCACCGCTCCCTTAGATGTTCGGCAAAACTGGCTGCATCAACGTCAGGATGATGTTTCCGATGCCACCCCCGATTTATTACCGAAACAGCAGATGGAACCCTTCACCAATGCCGAGCAAGCGATCGTCACAACTATTGATACAACCCAAGATTTAGCGATTAGTCTGTCCACTTTGAAATAATCAGCTTTGAAATAATCAGCTTGTCTGTTGGCTGGAATGAGAATCTAGAGGGGTTGATGGTCAATATTTAAGCTGAAACAGGTTGAGCGATCGCCAGCTTTGATGTCAACGGAATTTGAATCATAAATTCTGTTCCCTGCCCAATTGCTGAGTGGCACTCTAACGTACCTCCGTGCTTTTCGGTGACGACCTGATAGCTGATGGATAGTCCTAATCCAGTGCCTTTACCAATAGATTTTGTAGTAAAAAACGGATCGAATAATCGCGATCGCACCGCTTCACTCATGCCTTTTGCATTGTCTACAATCCGAATCATCACAACAGGAGTTGCTTCTAATTCAAGATTTCCCGAATCAAGATTCACAGTTGTTTGAATTGTAATTGTAGGCGACACTGTCTCCGAATAAGCTTGAAATTCTGTTTCCTCCAGCGCGTCGATCGCATTGGAAATAATGTTCATAAATACTTGATTCAGTTGCCCTGGATAACACTCAATTTTAGGAATTACGCCATAGTCTTTAACAATTTTAATTTCAGGAAAATCGGGCTTTCCCTTAAAACGATGCTCCAGGATAGTGAGCGTACTATCAATTCCGGCGTGAATATCCGCCTCCTTAACTTCTGATTCATCTAAGCGAGAAAAGTTTTTTAACGACAGCACAATTTCTCGAATGCGTTCAGTTCCTAAATTCATTGATTTCACAACCTTATCTAAATCTTCCGTCAAAAAATCAAGCTCTGCGTCATCCACTTGAGCCTGCATATGTGGAGGTAGATTTGGACAAAATTGCTGATAAAGCTGCACAATTTCTAGGAGTTGAGCGCTATAGGTAGACACATAGCTTAAATTGCCATGTACAAAATTAATCGGATTATTAATTTCATGAGCAACCCCGGCGACTAATTGACCTAAACTGGACATCTTCTCCGTTTGAACCAGTTTTGATTGAGCTTGTTGAAGCTGAGATAATGCTTGTTCTATCTGATAAGTTTGAGTTTTCAGCGTTTGGGCATCCTTTTGACTTTGAAGATAAAGACGAGTTTGGGCAACATCCCGCACTTCCAACGACGCGAGCAAGGCTAACCCTAAAATCACGAGAGTTGCCATGCTAATTGTGATCGCTAAAGATGACGTATTAATAGTAAAGGGTGTTGCCGCTAGCCGCTTAGTGGGGATGAACTGAGCCGCCGCCATGCCAGTGTAGTGCATCAGCGGCACTGCCGATCCCATGACAATAGCGCTGACAACACGACGGATTTTTCCCACCACCGTGGTTTCTTCCCTCAAGCGAAAAGCGAGCCACAGAGCAACGGCAGAAACCGCGATCGCGACTACTCCAGATAATCCCACCAGGAAAGGATCATACTGAATAACCGCATCGACTTGCATTGCCGCCATTCCGGTGTAATGCATCGTCGCAATTCCTAATCCCATCACTACGCTGCCGCCTACCAGTTCGAGCCGGGTCATGGTTGGGCGACTTGCTAAAAACAGGGCAAACCAAGAGGTTGCGATCGCCACTCCCATTGAAGCAATCACTATTGAGATGTCATAGCCCACCGCGATCGACAAATGAAATGCCAACATTGCAATAAAGTGCATCGACCAAATGCCCGTACCCATTGATACAGCCCCAATTCCTAGCCATCCTAAACGGTGCCAGCCTTTAGATGCTGTAATTTGTCCCGCTAAATCAAGGGCTGTATAGGACGCAAAAATGGCAATAACAACAGACATAATGACAAGATGGGCATCATGGTGACTCATCAAACCACTACCAGCATGATTAACAGTCAGCAACATAATCATTAGCTATTGAATTGAATAGGTTAGATGAACTAGAGGCTCGTCTATGTATCAAAGATGCACTAAACAGGACTGAAAGTAACGCGCTCAGATAAAAACTTTAAAGGAGCTTAAATTTTGACTGAAAATCCAGTTATTTGAATAGTTCAGCAGTTTTGCTCACGGGTGAAGTTTTGCAGCATTAACAAGCCGCTTAAATAGGAGCGAAAGCCATTCTCAAAAAAAGCTTTCAATCCAAAAATGTTAACAATAAAATTGTTTAGGTTTCATGTGAAATGAGTCAAAAAATATAATATTTACATCAAAAACTCAATAAAGACATTCATAAAACTTCTTTTTGAATTACTTTAACAATGATTTTAATCATTACAAACTCTACTAAGCTTCACTTTAACGAGTTCAAAATTTCTCCATGCATAAAGGCAATGTCAGGGCTGCGTTGGATTGCCTGATCGTAGCGCTGTTCGGCAAGTGTGCCATTCTCAGATGCTTTTAGCAACTCTCTCGCGTGTTGCAATAGGTGATGAATTTGGCTGGCTGCGATCGCGTCTTTCTCATCTAACAATTCATCAACTTGCACAATAAATTGAGACATCGGACGCAACCAATCGAACCATTCATGGCTAATCACTAATTGAAAAAAATCACCGTTGGTTTGGATCTTGCCAAAATGCTGTTCATAGGTTTCTCGCTCAGAATCAAGCAGCGCTTTGTGGAGCCGCAGGAAGCCTTGACGCACCTGACGTAGTTTTTTGATTTCAGTCTCTAAAAAAGAATTTGTAGAAGTCATTGGGCAAAATTACGATAAAAAACTTTTCCTATCTTAGTCACATTTGCTGCCTTTATTGATCGCTCTTAGGCTCAATTGTGGCTTTGCAAATCATCCAGTTCGGCATAGTCTGGCAATGTAGTATCGATGGCGATGCCGTTTCGTAACACCACTCGATCATGTTGCGATCTCGATAGCAATTCACTATAACGCCGCCCTTTGAACAGAACGAGATCGGCGGTCAAGCCAACATCGAGCCGCCCAACCGTAGGCAGACCCATCAGATCCGCAGGAGTAAGCGTGATAGCCTGACACCAATCGCCATAGGGACGATCGAGGTGAGCAATTTTGGCGGAGAGAGAGAACACTTCCAAGGCATCATGATCGCCAAATCCATGAAATGGATCGCGGCAGTTGTCGCTAGCGATCGCCACCCGAACGCCTGCCTGCTTCAATTCGTGCAGTAAAGTCACGCCGCGCCAATGAGGGGTATGCCCCGGTTGGCGATCTTGCAGATATAAATTGCACATCGGCAAGCTGACAATCCCAATGGTTGCCTGTTTGACGAGGGCAATGGTTTTCGCGGATTCTTCGGTAGGCTGAACGGCAAGACTACAGCAGTGACCACAGACAATTTGGTTTTGGAACCGCTGCTGCAACGCCGTTTCCGCCACAATTCGGAGACAGATAGAATTAGGATCGTTGTTTTCGTCGACATGCAGATCGAGATCGAGATTGCGGTCTTGAGCGATCGCCAAAGTGCGATCAATTTGCCGTTCAATCTCTGGATTCATGGAGGCAAAACCGCCCAACACTCCGTCCATTTCTGCCATTTGGTCTGCCAGCTTTTCACCTTGGGGAGTCAAAAAATCTTCTAGGGAAACCAGACAAACCGCTTGCACGATCATTCGATCTGCCCAGCGATCGCGCAAGTCTCGAAATGCCGCCAACGTCACCTCTGCCAATTTGCCGCCAGCATCGAGATGCGTGCGAATCGCCTTCGTGCCGTGAGCATAGCTGCACTTTAAGCCAAATTCCATGCGGCGATAAACGTCTTCGATATTCCAATATTTAGAATCGCGGTCAATAGTTTTCAGAGCATCGGCAAAGGTTCCCGTTAAATTCGGTGCCCGTTCCCACAGGTGCCCCTTATCCAAATGGGTGTGCATATCCACAAAGCAAGGAAATACCATACCGCCTTGTAGATCAACGGACGGATGATCGTATGTAATCAGGCTTTCAGACGGGGAGATGTTGGCGATCGCGCCATCCACAATTTCAATATCTACCAGCAGCAACTCATCCGGTACTGCTACCGAAGATGAGCGATCGCGGCTTTGCGCGATGAGAGAAGCTGGCACATGAGCATTTCGCAACCAGTAGTGATTAGTCTTAGGGATCATCATTGAGTGGAGAATGAAGAGGACTGAAAGAAGGCAATTTCATACTATTGCTAAAGTCTGATCAAAAATAAAGGGACAAAGAATTAAAATTCCTCATCCCTTGGGCTATTTATTCTTCAGCTTGTTTTATGCAGGTGTGGGTGAAACCCCATTTTTTAGCAGGTCGATAATGGCAGTCTTTTCCAATAAACCGACCAACATCCCGTTGGGCTGCACCACCGACAAAGCCGTTAGCTTGCGCTCTTCCAGCAGTTGCACCACTTCTGATAAAGGGCGATCGCCTTCTACCGTTAACGATGGCTCAATGGCTGTGACTAAAGCTTGCACCAGAGTTTCTGACCACAGCGCACTGGGAATGGTTTTCAGATCCTCGACTGCGATCGCGCCAACCAATTGTCCAGCGTCATCAGTGACTAGAAACTTACGCCAGTTCTTCACATCCAAAATCCGTTGGTCAGCAAACTCGCGCAGGGTCAACGATTGTGCCACTACCGGACTAGCACCAATCACCGCATCCGCCGCCGTCAGCCCTGCCAGCTTATCTTGCACCGTGCCATACTGGGCAGCTTGACCGGCGTTTTGTAGCAAAAACCAGCCAATCAGGATGTTCCAAAAGTTGATGCCAGCGCCAAACAACGCCAAGGGCAGGATACCCGACGCGATCGCTAGCCAGCCAAACACTTGACCTACCCGTCCAGCAAACTTCATGCCTTTGTAGGGATTGCCCGTAATCTTCCAGACCAACGCTTTCAAGATATTGCCACCATCCAGCGGCAACCCAGGAATCAGGTTAAACAGTGCCAGCGCCAGATTCACCGAACCTAACACGCCCAAAATCGCGGCAAGTGGACCAGAAATTCCAGTCAGTGCGGCAATCAGCGTTACAGAACCCGCAATCAATAGACTAACCAAAGGACCCGCGATCGCTACCCAAAAAGCATCTCCAGGGGTTTCCGATTCTTTTTCCAAACTCGCCAATCCGCCAAACAAGAATAAGGTGATCGATTTCACGCCAATTCCTTGCTTTAGCGCCACAAAGCTATGTCCCAACTCATGAGCTAAGACCGAGCCAAAGAGTAGGAGTGCCGTGACAAACCCCAGACTCCAAGAAGCCCCAGCGGGCAACATGGGAAACTGCGCCGCCAACCCAGTGCCGTAGCTGAGTGTGACCAGCCCCAATACCAAAAACCAGGATGGGTTGACATAAAAGGGAATGCCAAACAAATTGCCGACACGAATGTTGTTATTCATACTCGTGACCTCTCCTATAGGTTGAGCAATCTAAGTTAAATAGTGTTATTTTCTTCATGCTTCTACTGTAACGAAGTGTAAAAGGCTTAGTAATCACGCTGACGACGTAATTACCGCCTGTTTTAGTTCGGTTTATTACCAGCAATCACAGAGTCGCGACGAAGGATTGATTACGAATATATTGCGTTCAACCATCAATCTCTCGTTAGATGTTATGTGAGCGGGTGTTGGGCAGGTTTTCAGTGGGCGATCGCGACTAAGGAGCTAATTTTTACAGGCGCTAGTTTTCAGATCCAGCAGGAGGATTGAAGTAAAGGCGCACTCCTTCATAGAAGTCATTTTATCGGTCTGGGGGACGGCAATCATGGGAACTTGACGTATGACAAGATAGCCTCATTATAGCGATCGCTGACTGGCTCAATCGTTGAAAAGAACTATACAGAACCAAAACGCTATACAGAGATTCTTACGACGTAAGAATCTCTGACCTTTTCAACGATCAAGTAATTTGCTAACCTGTCAGGGTAGTGCCATTATGTAAAGGATAGAGAAAAACAAGCCGACTGCTCCCGTTGCAGTTTTTCTCGAATCTTCTGATTGTAGTGATGAATGAAGTTCCAGATGGCACCGATGTGGTTCTCT
>CASBQE010000070.1 GCA_949127665.1 Synechococcales cyanobacterium PMM_0083 | reverse complement strand
CGAGGTCAAGAAGTCGGAGATCTATCACTCCCACTGTGGGAGATTATGCGATTTTGCTCCAACACCCGATGAATTCAGCGTTATAGAAGCACAGCCCAAAACAGATCTGGATACACTAAAGGCAGAAACGGGTTCGCATCTTCATGATCGATTTTATAGATAGCCTATGGCACCCAGGCAGCTACCCTTCCTCAGAAGCCTCTCTCCTCGATCACTTCGATCGCCACGGTGCTGAAGTTGAAGCCGAAACCATCGAACAATACCTCCGAAAAGCGTTAGGCTTTAAACAAAACTTGAGACGAACCCAACGCTCTACACCTCAAGGCTCGACAGAAGGCGTAATCCGCTATGTAAAAAACGGCAGATACCTGGATGTTGCTCCCGATGGTCGAATCATCTCATTTGGTTGTGAATAAATCTATGACTCGCATTAGCCCTAACAAAATCACCTGGGAAACTCTGCAAATTGCTGGGATTCAACGCATTGAGCGAGTTATTGCTGAGTTCTATGTCGAGTGTAGCTTCATTCCCAGCCGTTACTTTCGAGTCAAAATCACTGAAGATCAACAGGGTACTTATGTTGGCAGGCTCAATGTCAGTCTCAAAAATGCAGATGGCATATCAGATTGGGTTGTAGGGTTAGGCACCAGTATGGATGCTGCCTTAGAGGATGCAATTCAGCAGTTGATACACCAGTTAGACCAACATGGACAGAACAAACATCATTTAACTGAAGCAAACTTTGAGTGGGCAGCCTGCGAGGACTTTTAGAGTGCGATCCTGATAATCTCGTGCCAGTTTAAGCGCTTGCTGAAAGTAGGCTTCTGCCTGGGGAACTTGATCAATCCAAAACTGAATCTCACCCAGTTGCAGCAGAGCTTCAATCTTGGCACTGCCTGTACTTCTTGGCTGATCGAGTACTTGCTGATACAGCGCGATCGCGGGTTTGAATTCTGCTCAACGAAAATATTGTTTGGCAGTTTGGCGGCGGCGATTTGCTTGCTGCGAAGCTTCGCGATCGCCCTCTGCTTTGCGATCGCGCACTGTTTGGGCAACAGCAGGAAGTGGAAAATCGGGAATGGGGAGTAGGGGAACCCCAGCCGTCAGCAGGAGCGAAACAGTCGCAAGGCGGAGAGTCTGGATGGGTTGCATGGGGATCTTTGCATTGGAGCATCGACTGCAAATTTATCACCCTCCCACCCAAAAATTATGCGGCGATTCAGATGACTTTCCACAATCTGAACGATGGTATCTTTCTTAACGGCTATGTCAAAATTGAGGAATCAATCATTTCACCCACAGATAAACAAGCTCAAGCCTGTCTCCGTGTCTGTCAAATGCTCTCAAACACCTATCGAGACATTCATCTGTTCCGGTTTGATCCTGCAACTGGAGATGTTTATATCCTTGCAGGTGAAGATTTAGAAGTTATTGTTCCACCCAATGGAGTTTGGAGGTTTCCATGACAACGCCAAATTATCAAGAAATGAGCCGACCAGAACTGAAAGCTTACATTTTGGAACATCGGGATGACCTTGAGGCAATGCGGACATACTTTTATGACCCAACTGTTCAATGGCAAGTAATGCCTCCAATGTTTGATGAAGCGGGTCAACCGATTGAAGCAAACATTCGTTTTGCAGAGGAAGCGCTACGTCAGCGAATTGAAGCGGAGAATCAGAAGAAGCGGGAAGGAGATTAAAAAAGTCAGCCGAACGGAAATTAAGGGTGGTGAGCAAGAAAAACCCGGCGGTCAGTAGGAGCATAACAACCGCAAGGCGGAGAGTCTGGATGGGTTGCCTGAGGATTGTTGCAGTGGAGGCATCGACTGCAAATCTATCACGCACAGATTTAGGGATTATGCAAAACTGCGTCCTGTTTTAAAGTGTTTTTGGTTGAAACAGTAATCTGATCTTGATGCAAAAACTCGTCGAACAGTTCAAAAAAGCAGTCAACCGCGCCGTGTTCATCAGCACAGTGAAACAGCAGAATACTCGCCCACAACTGCCCTGTTTCTACCCTGAATCTATCCCGAAGCCACTTCAGAAACTCCTGAAACTCGATCTCCTGGGCGGTTAGCGGCACATCCAACTCTCGTCGGGCAAAATAGTAACCATCTAAAAAGGCTTGCAGGTTAAAGATTGAATGCCTGCCTAGATACAAAGCGGGTCGTCTGCGAATTTTTTGGAGCAAATCGTAGAAATTTTGCATGGAAATTCAGGCATAAATGAGCTAAAAGTCAACTTCTGTCACTTCAAATTTTCTTCCTGCTTCCAGAATAGGTGAGTAAAGGTTTTGCATCCAGGCGGCACGAGGAATGCCCTCTGGATGTAGGTTATCAAATACAAGCTCTTCTCCATCGACTTCAAGCGCAATTCCCTCCTGATGTCCGGTTGTAGCAATGAGTTCGCCAATACTGTCATCATAAATTCGCCCAAAGACAGGGTCTTGCGATCCAGTATCCAATTTGATTTGGGTTCCTGGAATCTCTCGCTCGATCAGAAATTGCTGAATGGTTCTGGCACAAGGAATACAGTCAAACATACCAAAGCTCCTGGCAATGCTGACAATTTGTTGATAGGTTTCATCATTTCTGTTCAGCATTTATCAGCATTTATGAGAAATGTGAGTTGTGTGGACCTGATTATTCCACGCAGAGATCTTGTTTCTCAAAACTGATTTTTCATTTTTTTGAAGTAGAGTGCAAGATTGACTTGGAGTTTGCCGCCAGATTTTCCTCTGCTTCAAAAGAACCGACGAATACACTTTGCTTCAGGCGGGTCAGCGAATCGGAGTTTTGCCCATGAAATTGCTGATAGTAAACGTCGATCGCTCGTTTTACAATCTCATCCGGTGTTTGCTGAGTTTGTCCCTGAATGAAAGACAACTGCGCTGCCTCATCCTCTGTTAACTGCACGTTTAATCGCATCTGCGCGCTCCCTTTATCCCAAACTTAGCTGTTCTAGAATACCCTTTGTTGCAATGACTACAAGCGCGATCGCCCTCGACTTTGCGATCGCGCACCGTTTGGGCAACAGCAGGCAGTCGGGAGTGGGGAGTAGGGGAAACCCAACGGTCATCAGGAGTGCCACAGCCGCGAGACGGAGAGTCTGAATGGGTTGCATGGGGATCTTTATAGCGGAAGCATTGACTGAAAATTTATCACCCTCCCACCCAAAAATTATGCAGCTTTTACGAAGATCTCCGACTTCCACAGCACAGCACAGGCAACTTAGGGCGAGGTCAAGCGGGCGGAGATCTGGATGCAGTTGGGCAGGAGTAGAATAAGGCTAATGCACAACAGTCTTGCTGACCTATGACTCCTCAAGTGATGATTCAGCCTTCCTCCCTGATGTACCAAGGGATTCAGTCAGTTCAAACGGGTAACTTCTATCTGTTTCGCTTTACTGATGGGCTGCAAACTCGATTCGAGGAACTGCTAGAACGCAATAAAGCAGCGCAGTTAACTCCTGACGAACAGGCTGAACTTGCGGGAATTTCTGACTTATCACGTATTTTCACCTTCATTAACGCTCAACTTGCCGCCCAAGCCAGATGGTGCCCGACTCCACTCGAAACTTGGTACGCCGACGTGCCAAATACCTCTGCGAATACTGTCATTCACCCGAATATTTGAGTCCAGATCGCTTCACACTCGATCACATTAATCCTCGGTCTCTCGGCGGTTCAAATGATCTTGATAATCTGGCATTGGCTTGCCATCGTTGCAATCAACGACACTATAATTTTACCGATGGAGTTGATTCAGAAACTCAAAGCCTCGCTAACTTATTTCATCCTCGACAAATGGATTGGACAGAGCACTTCATTTGGACCAGTGATGGTATCAGAATTTTTGGCACAACAGCGATCGGTAGAGCCACCTACCAACGACTGGATTTAAATGATGATTTTCATAACAATGGTGCAATTCAGCAAGCCCGGTGGATTTGGGTTAGTAGCGGTTGGCATCCTCCTGACGCAGATCCTCAGCAGTAAAATACTGCAAGATTGTGAACTTCGGCTTCGCGATCGCGCACCGTTTCGGCAACAGCAAAGAGTGGGGAATTGGGCGTTCAAATGCCTCAGCATCCAAACTTATCACTTCAAATGCTCTACCCATTGCTCTAATAACCCTGACGAGCCATACCAGGGTTGCCCTGATTTGGGCGAATGGGTTGCGCCTTCGATGGTCAGGTTGATGGCACCATCAAGATGAGCGGAAGCGATCGGGGTAATGCCGTCGCCCCAGCAGTTGCCCTGACCACAGGTGAGTTGATAGCTGCTGTAGGCTAACCAACTTCCAGGTCGGCGTTTGCCATAGATGGCTTTGCCCGCTACACAGACATAGCGCAGATCGGAGTAGAAGGCTCCTGGATAAGTTTGGTTAACAAAATCTAAGTTTTTTCGTGTCCAGCGCTCCAGACTGGTGTGGGGTGTGCCCAAGGTGAGTAGGGTCTGTACGTGCGATCGCCGATTCCAAACGCAGTCTTCTGTATCACTCGGATGGATGAAGTAAGGTTTTTCGCCTAAATAGATGCGCGCCAACCAGCCGCCTGCCGAATGCCCAATCAAATTGATTTTGGCATCACCGCTTTCTTGTAGAAGTTGTGCGACAGCCTGATCAATTTGGCGCAAAATTGGAGTCACCGATCGCCCTCCGATAGTTGTCACCCAATCTTGCCAACGCAAGGGCACCGTAACCGCTGGAATGCCTTGGTCAATTAATGATTGTTGAAGAAGGCGATAATCTGTAGCTCCAGCTAGATAACCCGGCAGAATCAGGGTTGGATGTGCCATTGTTGAAAGCGTCATCAAAGTTTGCTGGAAAAATGGTCAGGCGATCGTGTTTCTAGGCAAACAGTTAGGTTAAGAATTCAGCAACAAGGGCGAGGAGTAAATTACTCCTCGCCCTTGCTTAAACCACATACCCCCAGGGGAATTCGAATCCCCGTCGCCTCCGTGAAAGGGAGGTGTCCTAGGCCTCTAGACGATGGGGGCGCATCAGCTAGACCTTATCTAAGGTAGCGAATATTGGAACCCCTGTCAATATAGTTAATTGATAACTTTAGTGCGCCACATCACTTTCTGACTGAATTTAATGTGTGGTTGTGGTTGACTTACCTACTAGACGACATCACCAGAGTTGCGTAGGCGAATCAGTTGACGGCGCATTTGAGGCGAAGCTAACAACTCGCAAACTTCTTGAGCCGCCACTTCAACTTGAGTAGGTTCCATATATTCGTCAGATCCATAGGAAAAAGCATCTAGTAAAAGTTCTAGAAGCTGGTCACGATTTACGAATGCGCCTTTCTCTTCGACGAGCCTAAACTTGAGGTGAATCTCGCATTCGTATACGCTCAATTCAGAAGAAGATGAAGATGAACGGTTCAAAGAATCGGATCTCATGGGGAAGAGCAACCTATTACGCGATGTGTAAAACCTGGCAAAACTCAAAAACTGAACAGTTGCAGAAAAGGATATCTAACTCAACAAACAAAATATCAACTTGAAGATGATGAGGTGATGTACAAAGATTTTTTACTCAAGGCTATTTGGAACTACCTCCATCACGATACAAACTTAGCATTCCCTTCTATCTGGTTATAATCGGCTAAATAGCTGAATTTTTAAACCAATAAAATGCATCTTTAAGCAATCTTTTAATAACTAAAGAAACACTTACAAACTACTGATATTGATTGATACATCAACTTCTCAGATATTAATTGATTAGGGTGAAATTATCCCTCTACTAAAACTATTTAGATGAAGCTTTTACAAAAAAAGATGAAGTTTAGATAAAGCGTTTAATTGGATTGAATTCGTTCTGCTTGAGACGAACTGAACTGAGTCTGTGATTAATAGATGCCAATTCAGATTAGTCTCCACACTCTCAAAGATTAGATAAAATCTTGAAGATTTTGATGCAACGATTTACATGCTTAGCGATCGCGCACCGTTACAGCAAACTGGCGTACATAGTCATCGGTCGCTTAGGCTGGTAGAGTGAATTGCAAATGTTTCAACGCGACACCTTTGCCGCTTGCCTGAGATGGACTGATGGGTGCGGCGCGATCGCTCCAGTTCACTATTTTGGAATTGTTCGTTCCATGCCAATCCATAAACCTGAGCGTGTTGAATTACCTTAATCGCTCTAAAATACTTGTTTGAGCAATGATTTGAAGGTAAAAGTATTAGATTGAGTGTGGAGATGATTGATTCATTTGTTGTCCGAGCAAAACACTCATCAACACGATCGCCATTCCAATCAGTTGAATGGGTGTCAAGGTTTGATGGAGTAAGACGAATCCAATCAGTGTTGCGACCACAGGACTCATCAATCCCAAAGACGAGACAGCCGAGGCTTTAAGTTTATCAATCCCTCGAAACCAAAGCGCGTAAGCCAATCCAGTGCCGACTATCCCTAGATAAACAAAGCCTATCAGGTTAGTCGTTGAGATTTGCGTGATGGGGTCTTCAACCGTTAGAGCAATGGGCAGCAGAACAATGCCGCCGACGGTTAACTGCCATGCTGTAAAGACCAGTAGAGGAACTGGGCGTTGCCACCGTTTGCCTAGCACGGTTCCTAGACCCATTGTTGCGGCTCCAGCGATCGCGGCAGCAATACCAACACTATCAAGGCGCGCCGCAGGACTCAAAACCAACAACCCAACCCCAATCAAGCCCGCGATCGCCGCCACAATCGACAGCTTAGAGGGTTTTTCATGCAAGATGATCCAAGAAAACCAGACGACTAATAAAGGCTGGATCGAGCCTGCGGTTGCCGCAACACCACCCGGAAGGCGATAAGCCGCGATAAATAATAGCGCTTGAAAAAGACCGATATTAAGGCTACCTAAGAGCAAAATCCGCCACCACCAAATCCCTTTTGGCAGTTGTCTTAGCCATGCTATTAGCAGCAGACCAATCGGCAGCGATCGCAAGGAAGCCACTAATAGGGGATGGTTAGGCGGCAAAAGTTCAGTTGCCACAAAATACGTCGTGCCCCAGATCATCGGCGCTAGAGCCGTCAGCAAAATATCCGACAGGCGAACGGTCGTAGTCTTCATGGCTTTTATCTCGATATTAAGATACTCGTCATCGAGATTCTAGCATTTATCTTGATGTTAAGATGGTTGACATCAAGATTTTTAAGATGAGTAGCATTTTAATGAAAGCTGATCCGGTCGATGCAATTTTGGCTCAATGGCAGAGCGTGCGCCCTGACTTAGATGTCTCACCCATGGGCATCATTGGCAGGATGACGCGACTAGCTAAGCATTTGGAACGAGCGATTCAAGGAACCTTTTCAGACTTTGGCTTGCACGTTGGGGAATTTGATGTGTTGGCGACATTGCGTCGCTCTGGTCAGCCATATCAACTTTCGCCGACTGAGCTATTCAACACGATGATGGTTTCATCTGGCACGATGACGCATCGGATTGATCGCCTGGAACACGCTAACCTTGTGAAACGCATTCCTGATCCAAGCGATCGCCGAGGAACCCTGATTCAGTTGACCGATCAAGGTTTTAATCTGATTGAAAAAGCGGTTGAGGCTCATGTTGCTAATGAACATAACCTCCTGAGCGTTTTAGATAAAGCAGAACGTGAAACTCTTATTCAATTGCTGAGTAAGCTTTTAATTTCATTTGAGAAGTAGCGATTGAGTATTGTTCAAGTCCGAATACAGAGTTGAAAAAACAAGTAACAAAATCTGCTAGGAATTAAATTAAGCTAGCTGCTAATCACAATGCTTTTCAACTTCAGGTTTAGTAGAATGCAACTTTCTTAAGGACTGAAATCTTGAACTATTTGTCTAAGTTGATCCCACTCTGGAACCCAAGAAGATACGTTCTCCGTTGAGTTCTCAATTCCTTTGACAATCCGTTCTCGAAAAACAAAAGGTTCCCCAAGCCCCCAACCTATCAATGCTGATCTCATTCCACAAAGCAGATCTTTGCCTGAGAAGAAAGTCAGAAAGCTTTGAAATCTGCAACCACCAGCACGACACTCTGAAAGTAACTGCTCAAAGGAAGCCAATACATCATCCTTCCGAACCATCTGAGCTTGCTCATACTGACACACAATGCCCGTTATTCCAGCACGGCAGTCTGACTCAGCTAGGCGATCTGGAAATGGATGTTGCCCTCCCACATTTCCCCAGCAGTTCCTGAGTGATGAATGCCGCTGGCTTGAGAGAGATAGTGCAATTCTAGCGGCAGTGTAATCTGAGATAGTTCTAGCTGATTCTTCGAGCGCAGCACGATAATCCTCAATCGGTGGAGCTTTAGAACCCAGCGCATGCAGCACTACTTCAGGATCAATTAAATAGTTTTCAATCTCTTTTCTTTCCCAAGACCATCCTACTTGAATATTCTGATCATGAACTTTCGCCAACCAATTTCGAGGAGTATTTGTAGGTGTTGATTCATCGTTATCAAAATCCCTATCTTTAAGAGCAGCCACTGTAGAACCAGGTAAAAGCTTCTCTTGCTTAACAAAGAGGATCTTTCGATCAAGACCGATTTTACTTCCAGCAAATCTGACTGTGCATATTCCAGACAGTACATTTAGCAAAACACGAATATCAGGACTATTTTTTGCGCCCTCACAGTACAAGACATTTACAGGCACAAAGAACCTCCCGGTAATCGGCAAGTTTCTTCTTCACCAATTACATCATTTACAGCCTCAGAATGTGTTGTAAATATAAATTGACAAGTAGGAGCAATTTTTGGAAGTTGATTAACTAAGAGTTGGGCTGCTGGTGGATGAAGGTTTAGATCAATTTCATCGACCAAAACAACTGAGTAGGCAATCTGTTGCCTAACAATCTCATAGAGCATCGGAAAAACTGCCTGCTCCCCTGCTGACATCTCAACAATGTCATAAGTTCGATGCCCATCATACAGCGTAAAATATGTGTTCATCTCCGTAGGAGAATCATTACTAGGTTGATATTCAACTCCATTAAATGAACGCTCAGGGAAGATTTTTGTATAAAGAGTTTGCAATTGGTTGAGATAGTCACTGGAATTATTTTGCGATGATCGCTGTCTTTGATCCCATTCAATTAAATATTGGCGTAAACGCCCTACACCTAAATCAAATGAAATTCCAGCAGTATGATCCCTTTGTCCATCTCCACTACTTTCTGGAAGTGGATTTGATCCAAGATTCCGAAATTGATCGAACCAAAACACGCCAGGAAGTTTAGAAAATTCAGAGCGGGCTGAAGGGTCGCTTCTCAATAATTTTTGAGCATAGTAACGACCTTGAAACTGAGAACGCTCTTCAAGTCTATTGTCTTCTCCAACCTTCCAATATTCGCCATTTAGAGTTAACTTGACCAAACGGCTACTTCCAGGTTCAACAAAATTAGGAGGGCGAAACTCAACTGGTTGTGTGTTGTACCATTTTTGAGCGACTGAGCGTGTTGCTTCAAGTTCCTCATCTTCAAATGATATTTCTAATTCAATATGTGGAGAACCCCCAATCCAGAATCGACCAGGCAAAAAACCTACCCAGTCAAATTCAGATACTGTTTGAATTTGTTTGGTAGCTAATGCTAGTGGAAGAGCAATTGCTTGTAGGAGTGTTGTTTTACCTGTACCGTTGTCACCCAGGATAAGGAAGCGATTAGTAACCTCTTGAAGAGTCTTGTTCTTGAAAGAAATCTCAAGATTATCAAATCGCTTGAAATTTTTAACCGTAATGGATTCTACTTTCATAAAATATTTGCCACTGAAAGCATAGCTCTATGCCAAGTTTTACATAAACCCGAAATATTGGAAGACGGCATTATGAGTAATGAGCCTCTGTTTCAAATTAGCGGAAAAACAGGTTTGCTGGCTATTCCTTCCTATAATTAAGAATCGTAATCTTCACAATCAGCCGCTATGTCTCGCGATCGCGCCCAAGCCCAATCTGACCCGCAAACCACCCTCGAAGAAATCCGCGCCACTCGTCTCGAAAAGGTAGAACAGTTGCAGCAAGCGGGGTTAACGCCCTATGCCTACCGCTGGGAATCGACCCATCATGCCGCAGAGTTGCAGGCAAAATATGTGGATTTGCCCAATGGGGAAGAGGCAGCAGTAGAAGTGGCGATCGCGGGGCGGATTATGGCAAAGCGTGTCTTTGGCAAACTGGCATTCTTCACCCTGCAAGACGAAACGGGTACGATTCAGCTTTATCTAGAAAAAAGCCGGATTCAGGAAACCATGGCGGCAAAAGACGAAAGCGCCTTTGACCACTTGAAGCAGTTGACCGATGCTGGTGACATTATTGGCGTAACGGGCAGCATCAAGCGCACCGAAAAAGGCGAACTGTCGGTGTATGTGCGGGACTATGCCATGCTGACCAAATCTCTGCTGCCCTTGCCGGATAAATGGCACGGCTTAACCGATGTTGCCAAGCGCTATCGTCAGCGCTATGTGGATTTAATCGTCAATCCTGAAGTGCGGGAAACCTTTCGCCGTCGGGCATTGATCACTGCCTCCATGCGCCGCTACTTGGATCAGCAAGGCTTTATTGAAATCGAAACGCCGGTGCTCCAAACTGAAGCCGGGGGAGCCGAAGCGCGTCCCTTCATCACCTACCACAACACGCTAGATATGAGTCTGTATCTGCGGATCGCCACGGAGCTACACCTGAAGCGGCTGATTGTGGGCGGCTTTGAGAAGGTGTTTGAACTGGGTCGCGTGTTTCGGAATGAGGGCATTTCTACTCGACACAACCCTGAATTCACAACGCTTGAGGTCTATCAGGCATACGCCGATTACAACGATATGATGACGCTGACGGAGGCTCTTGTCACCACCGCCGCTCAGGATGTCTTGGGCACTTTAAAAATCACCTATCAAGGCGAACCCGTGGATCTCACCCCACCGTGGCGCAGGGTGACGATGCATGAGGCAGTGAAGGAAAAAACAGGCATTGATTTTGCCACATTTGCCAACTTGGATGAGGCAAAAGCTGCTGCAACTCAAGCAGGATTGCACAGTGTGGAAAAGGCAGAATCTGTTGGCGCTTTGCTGAATCAGGCATTTGAACAAACTGTGGAAGAAACTCTGATTCAGCCGACCTTTGTGCTGGATTATCCGGTGGAAATTTCGCCTCTGGCAAAGCCACACCGCACCAAGTCGGGACTGGTGGAGCGGTTTGAACTGTTCATGGTAGGGCGAGAAACGGCAAACAGTTTCTCGGAGTTGACCGATCCGGTGGATCAGTTGCAGCGTTTACAAGCCCAAGCCGATCGCAAGGAGGCTGGCGATTTGGAGGCACACAGCGTCGATGAGGATTTTGTCACGGCACTGGAATATGGAATGCCACCCACGGGAGGTTTAGGCATCGGCATCGATCGCTTGGTCATGCTCCTCACCGACTGCGCCAGCATCCGTGACGCGATCGCGTTCCCCCTGCTCAAACCCGAAAAGACGGATGCCGAGGAGTGATGGATAGAAGTACCGCGATCGCCGCTCAAGTGCCAAACTAAAAACAGTGATTCGGAAAACTCACGGGAGGCTGGGACTGTGATCTCAACAGAAAAGAAGGTCTGGACAGATGAAGAATTAATGGCGCTCCCCAAAGATGGGCATCGCTATGAACTGGTGAATCAGGAGTTGGTTGATATGGGCAATTCGGGGATGGAGCATGGCTATGTTGCCTGCATTTTAGTTTCCCTACTGACAACGTTTGTTCAGCAGCACAAGCTAGGGGCAGTTTGTGATTCTAGCACTGCATTTACGTTGAAGAATGGCAATAAACGTTCGCCGGATGTTTCTTTTGTTGCCAGAGACCGACTGAAGGGATTAAAGCGTCCACCACGCGGTTTCTTCCAAGGTTCCCCTGACTTGGCAGTGGAAATTCTTTCCCCCCGGAACACAGTTGAAGAAATCCACGAAAAAATTGTGGAATATTTTGAGAACGACACTCGCTTAGTGTGGGTGATTCATCCCGATGAAAAATATGTGCTGGTCTATCACGGGACTGAACCCGATCGCTTTTTGCGTTCTCAAGATCTGTTAGACGGTGAGGCAATTGTCCCAGAGTTTTCAATGGCAGTTGCCGAACTGTTTGAAGAGTGGGATTTTTAGCCGCGATCGCCCAAACAATTTCATGCGGATAATGGAGCGGTCATAAATCGACGCTCACGATCAGCAGCATAAGCAATACAGGCTTTTAAATCTTCTCTTGTCAGATCGGGAAAATCGTCGAGAATTTCTGCTTCAGTCATCTCGGAAGCTAGGTACTCAAGCACTTCATAAACCGTAATTCTTAAACCCCGTACACAAGGTTTTCCACTGCGTTTGTTGGGTTCAATCGTGATGAAGTTTCGGTAGTTCATAGTTGAAATTATCGTCCTGCAAAAAAACCTCAACTATCATCGACTGTTTGATCAGGGTGTGGGCGATCGCCAGCAGTTTGTTCTTATTCAGACTTCTTACAATAGCTTTGTCGCTAGATCCATAGCGATCGTTCAGCCATATAACGTTCCGGTTGAGCGGTTGTAAGTAACTTTCGCATCACCACCAAGATCTTAAATCAGTCCGCTCCAACCGGGTTGTTAGCCCGGACTTGACACATAATTAATTTAGCAAAGCTTCATACTTGTCATGAGCACCCATCCAGAACCAATAATAGTCATCACCCTTCTTCAAAGCTAATGCTCGATAACCACCACTGATACGCGCAGACCACAGATTTTTCCCTACCTTCTTGAAGTGTAGAGAAGGATGCATCGGATTTTCTTGCCAAAGTTGATACGCTTTTTGAGCTTGTTCCTTCACCTCTGGATTTAGCTCTGCATATGCTTCCCAAAAGTCAGGTGTTGTGAACGACTTCATCAAGACTTCTCACTTGGTTAGTTGCAATATCTGCCTCTGCCTTAGCAATAAACTTGTCCAGTTTACCTGATGCTACATCGGCTTCAATTTGCCGATCCCACAGATCACCCAAATACTCTTGCAACCAAACTGAGAGTTGACGAACGTCACTTTTAGGTAAATTTTTAATCGCTGTTTCGATTTCTGGCAGGGTAGTCATAGAAACACTCACTCTTCAGACTGAATCTATAGTATCGCAATCAAGTCATGCTCTGGCTCTGAGCAGAAAACCTTGATGCACTATTCCTCTACAGATAAGCCTACAGCAACTTGATTTTAAACACACAGATAAGCTAATTACACTGCCCCAACCGAAAGCTTAAGGGCTAACGGCTAAGGTCAGCGATCGCAGATGACTTTGATTGCCCAGCGATCGCCCTTTATCTTCTCACCGCGATCGCCAGCAGCTTGTTCTCATTCAAGATCGCCAGCAGCTTGTCTCATTCAGACT
>CASBQE010000069.1 GCA_949127665.1 Synechococcales cyanobacterium PMM_0083 | reverse complement strand
CAACTTGAATGCTGATCACTTTAGCGCTCAAGCCTAGTATGGTAAGGCTCTAAGTCTGATAGGGCAGAGCTTTCCAGATATTCTTTTCGCTTACATTCTTTTCGCTTGCATTTTAAAAAACGAGTATGACTAAGGGGCTGGGGAATGTAGCTTGCTTCCCGCAGGGTGGGCTGACTTTAGTTGCACATCCGGCATAGCTAGTAATTCTGCACCAATTTTTGATAAGTCGTTAGACACCCATCGCTCATGCACACGGATAGTTCTAGTTTGCCGGATCAACCCACTATTTTAGGATTTGATCCGGGTCGTTTGAAGTGCGGCATTGCGGTAATGGGCGTTGACCGCATTGTGAAGTATCACCAAGTGGTGAGTGAATCAGACGCGATCGCCGAGATCGAAACGCTGCGCCAAACGTTTCCCGTTTCTTTGCTGGTGATGGGAAACCAAACAACTTCTAAAAATTGGAAGCTGAGACTTTCAGAAACGCTAATCGAGCCACTGCGAATTGTCATGGTCGATGAACGGAATAGTAGCTTGGAAGCCCGCGATCGCTACTGGCAAATGTATCCGCCTAAAGGTTTTTTGAGTCTAGTTCCCCAATCTCTCCGCAGCATTCCTCGCCCCGTTGACGACATTGTGGCAATTCTATTAATCGAGCGATATTTAGAACGGCTCGTAGGATAGTTTTGTCCTTTTCCAGGTGGTGCAGGGTTTCAGCCGCTACTTTCCCTGCCTCCGTAGCAATGACTCATCCCCTGATTCACTATCACGCGATCGCTTAATCCCCGTTCTTCAGGGACGACGACTTATCTTGCCTGGGGTAAAGTGCCCACAGCAAAAACCTAAGCGATGGTTTTGGTTTCCAAAAAGTTTCCTACTTGATGCACCACTAAAGGCAGCCCACATCTCCCAGCCCGTTGTATTTTAAGGCGCAGGGCTTTTAGATATTTCTGGTGCCCTCTCCCCATAGGAGAGGGCTAAGGTCTAGCTAGCTTGCCGCAGGGTGGGCACTCTTATTCCCTACTTGCGGCTTTCAATGCCCGCTCCATAAAGAGCTTTTGAGCGGAGCGCACTGCTTTGCCTTTGGCTGGCGATCGCTGAATATATTCCCCATCACTATGCAGATCCCAGGCTTGAAGATTGTCGGATAGCAAAATATCCAAAATATCTTTGAGTTCATCCTTTAGTTTTGGATCTTCGATTGGAGTGACGGCTTCCACTCGGCGATCAAGGTTGCGCGGCATCCAGTCTGCACTGCCGATATACACTGCTTCTTTGCCATCATGATTATGAAAGGAGAAGATGCGGGAATGCTCTAAATAACGCCCCACAATGCTGATCACCCGAATGGTTTCACTGATGCCCTTTAAGCCGGGACGTAGGCAACACATCCCCCGCACAATCAAATCAATCTCCACTCCGGCTTGTGAGGCTTCGTAGAGTTTTTGGATCATCGCTGGATCTGTCAGCGCATTCATTTTGGCAGTGATTCGAGCGGGTCTTCCACTGCGGGCATTGTCGGTTTCTCGTTGAATTAACTCACCCATGCGATCGCGCAGAGTTAAGGGTGCCACTAACAGTTTGCGGAAAGACGATTGACGGGAATAACCCGTCAATAAATTTGTTAGATCGGTTAAATCGGCTCCTAGTTCTTCGCAGCAAGTCAGCAATCCTAAATCGGTATACAATCCAGCCGTTTTAGGATTGTAGTTTCCGGTGCCAATGTGAGCATAACGTTTCAGTTTGCCTGCTTCTTGGCGAATGACTAAAACAATTTTAGTGTGAGTTTTTAGACCAGCTACGCCGTACACGACATTCACTCCTGCGGCTTCTAAACTACGCGCCCAAGTGATGTTATTGGCTTCATCAAACCGGGCTTTGAGTTCTACTAACACACCGACCTGCTTACCATTTTCGGCTGCGGTAATCAGCGATCGCACAATCGGCGAGTCGCCCGAAGTGCGATACAGCGTCATTTTAATCGCCAGCACTTGCGGATCATAAGCCGCCTGACTAATAAACCGCTGCACCGAGGCAGTAAACGATTCATAGGGATGATGCAGGAGCAAATCACCTCCTCGAATCACAGAGAAGATATCCACCACAGCCTCTTGGTTTTGAAAGGCTGACTCGGTTTCATAGTCGTTCACCGCCTTCAATCGAGCCGGAATTACCCCCGTGGAAGGAGCATCTTTCAACTCTGGCAGAGGCAACCCCATGAAGGAAAACAAATCCTTCAAGTTGAGCAATCCTTCTATTTCATAAACCTCTCTATCGGTCAAGCCAAGCTCTTCAACCAGCGGCTTTCTGAGCAAGTCAGGCATTCCCTTTTGCACTTCCAACCGCACCGCCGATCCACCTAAGCGATGAGTGCGTAATTCTTGCTCGATCGCCAACAGCAAATCGTCGGCTTCGTCTTCTTGCACATCCAAATCGGCATCGCGGGTAATCCGGAAGACTCCAAACTCTTGGATGATCATGCCTGAAAACAGCATTTCTAAATTATGGGCAATCAGTTGCTCTAATGGAATGCCGACCCACACACACGATTTGCCGTCATATTGACGCAACTCTTCGGGCAAGGCGATGAAGCGTGGCAAAATGCTGGGCACCTTCACACGAGCAAAATTTTCTTTCCCTGTGTTTGGATCTTTAACGCTGACTGCCAAGTTCAAACTCAGGTTTGACATGTGAGGAAACGGATGGCTAGGGTCGATCGCCAGCGGGGTGAGGATCGGGAAAACGCCTTCTTCAAAATAGCGCTGTAGATAGACTCGTTGATCTTTGCTGAGGTCGATGTAGTTGACAAGGCGCACTCCCTTCTCGGCTAGCAACGGGCGCAATTCACGCTCAAATAACTGGTGTTGCCGGGTCACAGAGGGGCGGAGGCGACTAGTAATTTCATCTAACTGCTGTTGAGGGCTGCGTCCATCTACGCTAGGTGGGTTGACTTCTGCATTGACCTGCCCGATCAAACCAGAAATCCGTACCATCAGGAACTCATCCAAATTTGAGCTAAAAATGGCTAAAAACTTCAATCGTTCTAGCAGCGGAGTATGAGGATCGAGGGCTTCTTGGAGGACTCGGTCATTAAACTTCAACCAACTTAGCTCTTGGCTAAAGTAATTTCGAGCATCGGACAAATCAATTTCAGGTGCTGTGTCGTTCGGTAGGGACATGATTTCTTTTTTGCATAGGTGCTAAAGATATTGCCAAAATAAAAGAAAAAGGGAAAGTTCAATAGGACACATTATCAGGGCAGCGTCACAAAGTAAGCGCTGGCGATTTCCCTAGCCAGTCCTGTGGAAAGCTTCGCTAACGGTTCACGAATCGCGATACGGCACTCTGTAGAAACGCTAACAATCTACAACTGCTCAGCCTGTGAATGGAGAAATAAACAAATAAGAGCTTAGAGAAAAATCGTTGAGGATCTTATTTTTGAGTGCGAATAGAAGAAAATCTCAAAAAATTTAGAAACAACTCTTTTGGCGAGTATCGATTCACTAATAGCGATTAGCTTCCAGCCAAATCCTAGCGAAAACATTTTCTTCCTGATCTGCCGCTACATTGGTTGATGCAATTTTAATAATAATTAGAAATGCTGCTGCAACAGTTGCGAAATAAGAGCATACAATTATTGAAACCCAACTTAAGACTTAGGCAGCAACAATGGTAGAAGCAACTGAAAAACGACAAAAAGCGATCGCAGTGAAGCAATCATCGATTGGAAACACCAGCGCTTTTCTAGAGTCGCTACCCGAAAAACCCAAAGAAGATTTATCTTTGAGAGAAGCGATCGACCAGCTACGTGAACCTCTAAGGGCAGCGCTTCTCAGAGGATATACTTATGCAGAGTTGGCAGAAATGCTGACCGAAAAAGGTATCAAGATTAGTGCATTTACCCTAAAAAATTATGTGCCTTCGGGTAAGCGCCGCGCCAACAAAGAAAAGGAAGCTGCTGCTGCTAAAATTGGAAATCGTCGGGGACGAAAAAATCAGGCAGTAGAATCAGTAAGTGCAGAGCTAGACACTCAGCCCTCCAAACTAGCGGAAACACCTGCTAAATTATCGGTGGATGAGGCTATAAAAACTGAGTTGGAGACGAGTGAAAAAGCGCCTCAGACCCAAAAAGCGTCGGCAGCAAAAACCAAAGCCGATGATGAATCAACGGTAAAGCAACCTACTGCAACAAAATCTCGTGCGGCTTCAACGAAGAAGCTTACTTCTACACAATCTCGTAAGACATCCGCTTAAAAAATCAGCGATCGCTGAGGTGCATCAAACTAAAAGCGCGATCGCATGATCACAATGTGTAACTTTTGTGCGATCGCCCGATTCTCTTGACCTGCGCTTGATTCAGAAAGTGCGACCTACCTAATTAGGATAAATTTAATTAGGCTAAGTTTGATCAACATTTCACAGTGCCTTTCTTACTATCTCCCTTCAATCAGGCTCTTTACAAAGCAGATTTACTGACCAGCATGATGACGAAACAGCGCGTTCTTTCTGGAGTTCAGCCCACAGGCAACCTCCACTTGGGTAATTATTTAGGAGCGATTCGCAACTGGGTTGAAGGGCAAAGCCAGTACGACAATTTTTTCTGTGTGGTCGACTTGCACGCCATTACCGTGCCGCACAACCCCAAAACGTTAGCAGCCGATACGCTGAATATTGCCGCGCTCTATCTTGCCTGTGGCATTGATTTGCAGCACTCCACAATCTTTGTGCAATCCCATGTTTCGGCTCACAGCGAACTGGCGTGGCTGCTAAACTGCATCACCCCGCTTAACTGGCTGCAAGACATGATTCAGTTCAAAGAAAAAGCCGTGAAGCAGGGGCAAAATGTTGGCGTGGGCTTGTTGGATTACCCAGTGTTGATGGCAGCAGACATTTTGCTATATAACGCGGACAAAGTGCCTGTCGGTGAAGACCAAAAGCAGCATATTGAGTTGACTCGCGATATTGTCGATCGCTTCAATCATCAGTTTGGTCAGGGTCAGGCTGTTCTCAAATCACCTGCTCCACTCATTTTGGCACAGGGCGCACGGGTCATGAGTTTAACCGATGGCACCAAAAAAATGTCGAAGTCTGATCCTTCAGATCTAAGCCGAATTAACCTGCTCGATCCGCCAGACTTGATTCAAACCAAAATCAAAAAGTGTAAAACCGATCCGGTGAAAGGTCTGATGTTTGGCGATTCGGAGCGTCCGGAGTGCAACAATTTGCTGACACTTTATCAGTTGATGTCGGGCAAAACCAAGGAAGATGTGGCGGCAGAGTGTGCCGAGATGGGCTGGGGACAGTTCAAACCGCTGCTGACGGAAACCGCGATCGCTCACCTCAAACCCATCCAAGACAAGTACCACGAGATTATCAACGATCACGGCTACTTGGAATCGGTGCTGCGCGATGGTAAAGAAAAAGCCAGCGCGATCGCCAATCAAACCCTGCTTAAAACCAAACAAGCTCTGGGGTTTTCTCTACCGCTTTAATCAAGTGAGCCGACAGTGATCTAGCAATACGCTTTTCCTTAGAAACCAATAAGAATTTGCTGCTGCTGCATATGACCTGTGGCGTAGCGTTACGCTGATAGCAAGCTACTTCTTTCGCAACGCCTTACCGTATTACATCAATGCTTAGTCCATCTTCTACTCCATCCTTTCACCAAGCGATCCAGTCGGGTGAGTTTTTGATTACAGCAGAGGTTGCCCCGCCAAAAGGAGGCGACCCAGCGCACATGCTGGCGATGGCTCAACTGCTGAAAGGGCGAGTGCATGGGGTAAATGTGACCGATGGTAGTCGGGCAGTGCTGCGGATGTCGTCGCTGGCAGCATCGGTGATTTTGCAGCAGCATGGCGTGGAGGCGATTTGTCAGGTTGCCTGCCGCGATCGCAATGCGATCGGGCTGCAAGCCGACTTGATGGGCGCTCATGCGTTGGGCATTCGCAACATATTGGCGCTGACCGGCGACCCGGTAAAAGCAGGAGATCATCCTAACGCTCGTCCTGTGTTTGAACTAGAATCAGTGCGCTTACTGACTCTGATCCACAAGCTCAATGGTGGACTAGACTTTAACGATAAGCCCCTGCCCGATGGCGCAACAAACTTATTGGTTGGCGCTGCGGTAGATCCGCAATGTGGAAGTTGGTCGGGGCTACAGCGCCGATTTGAACGCAAGCTGGCGGCTGGCGCACAGTTTTTTCAGAGCCAGTTGATCTCCGATTTCGATCGCCTCGAAAAATTTATGACCCAAGTTGCCGATGGCTGCAATAAACCCGTTTTGGCAGGCATTTTTCTGCTCAAATCAGCCAAAAATGCCCAGTTCATCAATCGCTGTGTTCCTGGGGTTCACATTCCTGATGAGATCATCGATCGCCTAGGTGCCGCTGCCGACCCGCTGCATGAAGGCATGATGATTGCTGCTGAGCAGGTGCGGTTGGCGCGTGAACTCTGTCAAGGCGTTCACATGATGGCAGTCAAGCGCGAAGATTTGCTTCCGCAAATTCTTGATTTAGCAGGCGTTCCACCGCTGAGTTAGGGAAGAGTGGCAAATGGTAAGAGGGTGATCGCGTAGCGTCTTTATAGGAGATATTGATCGCTTTTCAGTCAGCGTCTTTTCTACCCTGACTGGTGCTTAAGTGAGTTGTGCTTAAGTGAGTTGTGCTTAAGATATATATGCGATTTTTTGTCTACCCTCGAACGAGATAGATCAGCGTTATAATCCGTTTCTTCTGTTCGTGTTATGTATAAGTCAATCAACCTCTTTTTAGTCAACGATTGTTTTTGTAAGTGAGCCACTTTTTAAGTGAGAAACTTATTGATCTAGTGCTTTTTATCTAAATGTATAAGTTTATTTGAATGTGCTTTTAGATATAGATTTCAGCGTTTGAAATGAGGCAGCGATCGCAGATTTAATGCTCCTATTGACAAGCTTTCTTGATAAACCAAAAGCCTCCTGTTCACGACTGATTTTGGCGTGATACATTATTAACACTGCTTGTTATTGAGAACATTGGGTTCATCCCAAGAGAGGAAAAAATGGCTGAAATTCAAACTCCTATTCGTGCTTTTGACCAAGTTGTTGGTAATCCAGTTGGCTTGGAGCATTCCGTAACAACTCCGATCATTGAAGGGATGAACCTTACTTTAGCCAGCTTTCAAGCGCTTTATCTGCAATATCAAAAGCATCATTTTGTGGTTGAAGGTGCCGAGTTCTATTCTTTGCACGAGTTCTTTGCCGAAAGCTATGGACAGGTGCAAGGCTATGTTCACAAAATTGGTGAACGCTTAAATGGTTTGGGCGGCGTTCCGGTTGCTAGTTTTGCTAAGCTTGCTGAACTGTGCTGTTTTACGCCAGAACCTGATGGTGAGTACAATTGCCGTCAAATGGTGGAGCATGATTTGCAAGCGGAACAAGCAGTAATTAATTTGCTGCGTCGGCAAGCGGGACAAGCAGAAAGTCTGGGCGATCGCGCGACTCGTTTGCTGTATGAACAAATTTTGTTGGAAACGGAAGATCGAGCTTTTCATCTAGCGCATTTCTTGGCTAAGGATAGTCTCACTTTCGCTTACGTCGCTACCAATAATTAATTTCCACCGAGAGCGATCGCCCTTTCAATTCATTTACAAGGGCGATCGCTCAATGTTTAAACTTGAGAATT
>CASBQE010000068.1 GCA_949127665.1 Synechococcales cyanobacterium PMM_0083 | reverse complement strand
TGATTGAGGACTTCAAAGGCTTGGCGCTCATTCTCTTCTTGGGCATAGATTTTGACCAGCCCAATGCCGCTCATGTCTTCCTGAATCAGTTCGCTGATGTTGGAGAGTTCTTCTTGCACGATTTGCTGCTGTGACCGCAGGCGATCGCCCGATATCAGCACCACCACAAACATCACCGGATAGACTGCCAGTGCCAACAGACTTAGCTTCCAGTCGATTGACAACATCACCGGCAATGTCAGGGCGTAGGCAAAAATCAGATTCGCCAAACTCAACACCGCAAACCCCAGCAAACGCCGGATATTATCCACATCGCTGGTTGCCCGATTGATTAAATCTCCAACCGTATTCGCTGCGAAATAAGACGGTTCCAGCGTCAGAAAGTGAGTAAATAGCTTTTGCTTTAGATCAAATTCAACCATTCGCCCCACTCCAAACAGTGCCACCCGCGACACCATTCGCGCCACCCACATCACCGATGCCAGCACACATAACACCACCACATACTGCAACACTATCTGGTTGACGTTAAAAGCAACTTGCACCTTGTCGATCGCATCCCGAATTAGCAAGGGAATGTACATGCCCAACAAATTCACGATAAACAGCGAACCTATTCCTACAGCAGCGCCTCGCCAGTGAGGCTGTAGATATTGCCCTAGCTTTCGCAATCGAGATTGAGCCATGAGGATTCCAGCCGATATTCACTAAACAGGCTTCCCCATCCTAAACGAAAAGCGTTAGCGTAACCTGTGCATAGAAAGTCTGCGGCTTAAAGTGGGGTGCGCGGACCGCTCAAATCAGGGGTTTGAAAGGGTTTAATCCAACCGCGCAAAAAGTAGTACAGCGCATTCAGATATTCTTGAAATGCTTTGGAACTGAGCCAAAACGCATCGACCGTTGGCAGTATGTCTGTAACTTGCACTTCTCGCTCGGTAATGTCGAGCGATTGCGCCACCCGCCCCAAACTCGCTGGTGGTGGGATGGTAAAAAAATCTGTGGGACGCACAACAATCCGACTCTCGCTAAATACCCGCTGAAAAGTCAAAGCAGCACGGTTCATATTTATCGCCGAAGCAACCAGCATAATTTGCTGACCATAATTAATTTGTCGCCCTTCTAGCAGCTTCTTCACTTCTTCAGCGCTGCTGTGAATGTTGCCGTTGTTGTGATCTAGGAAAATATCGGCTTCTCGCACTTTAAAGGTATCGGTCAACATTCTTTGAATATCCCGCGCTTCGGTGATGTCTTCTCGGTTGTCGCCGTCTTTCTTGGTGCGATCGCTTCTCCGTCCGGCACTCACCACAATCAGCGGCGTTGCTCCACGCTGAGCTTCTTCTTGATAAAGCTGGGCGGCATAAACAATGCGATCGCCTGCCTCTGTCATCTGCACGGGTAGCCGAGTTAGCACATCAAACTGGTTTTCGCTAATGGGTCGCTCTAGTTTCCTAATTGCATCGGTCACTTCAACGGGGCGAGTATCTCGGCGCGGCTGTAGCTGCACACGAGTCGTGTTGCGCCCCAGCAGCACAATCACCTGACGCGCCCCCGGATCAAGGGCTGGGGCTGGAGCAATCAGTTCGATCGCCTCCAGTTCTAACTCCTGAGCAAGCCAATACGACACCACCGGAATGCTGCCAATTGCCAGCAAAATCAGCCCAATCATAATTAAACGTCTTGCCCAAACTGCTGTAACTCCGCCTAGCAGAATGACAAGCAATAAAATCATCCCCAAGCCGAAGGGAGTCAGCGGAAAGGAAATCAGCCGCCATATAATCTCTAAAACGCTGCCTGTTTCGTCAATTCCTCCTCGGAAAAAGCTCAGCGCAATCACGGCTAAAAATAGCAGCAGCACCAGCAGTCCCAAAAACTCCTTCTTGAGGATATTTTGGAGAAAATACCAGATGATGAACCCCACCAGAATCCACAGCAGAATCTGAGTGAGCAGCAAAAAAACATCAGTGAGAAGTAGAACCATGGTTGTGCTGCCATTCCGTTGCTAGCCATTCTAAAGCAGCGAATTGGTTGCGATCGCCAAATTAGTCTTAGCATTTAACGTTCTAGTTTAGATTTAATCACTCAATCTGAATAACATCAAAAGTATCGCGATCGCTAATCCGGTAAAACAAGAAATCAGAATCGAGGGTGAGAATTTGCCGATGCCGCGTCTTTTCAGCCGTCAAAACCAAGGTCGCATCTGCCAAGTCCATCGGTCTGTCGCGATATTGCTCCATCAATGCCAACAAACGGCTGTAATCACTCTCTTGAATCTCGTAAACCATCAGCAGTTTATCCAAAAGCAGTTGCCCCAACTGTTTTTGCATTGTCCACCCACCCCGATGAAGAGCCAGATACATGGCTTCTGTTAAGCAAGACCAGGTTGTGAGGAGAGGAGGGGCAAGTCGCGCAATTGCACTTCGGTAAGCTTTGTGTTGAGGTTGGGTGCGGTCGACTAGACAGAGCAAAACTCCTGCATCGCAAAGAATCATAGCTCTAGACCCTGTTGCCGATATTTGGATAACAGAAGTTGCTGATAGTCGCTAGCTGACTCGGTTGAAATGACTTCCAGACGCTCAACAGCCTCAAACCATTGCACCCATGCTTCAGCAAGTTCACTTTGGGGATTACTAATGGCTGTACTGTGCTGTTGTCTGTCGGTCAAAATGTCGATAAAGTCGCTGACTTGTTGCAAAAGCGGCTCAGGTAACTCTT
The DNA here is from genome assembly GCA_949127665.1 of Synechococcales cyanobacterium PMM_0083. Taxonomy (GTDB): domain Bacteria; phylum Cyanobacteriota; class Cyanobacteriia; order Leptolyngbyales; family Leptolyngbyaceae; genus ULC077BIN1. The sequence continues at coordinate 5,144 of CASBQE010000068.1, read as the reverse complement.
GCAATTTAGTAATAGTGGCTTCACGAATCGTCATGAGAATAGCCTCTCCCAAAATCCCTTACTTTTCTTTTCAAGTGTTTCGATTTGTTTAAGGGCGTTATCATACCCTTTTCTATTGCCCTGTTGTTGGCAAAGTCGCACGGCTTCTTGGTAGTCTGCGATCGCGCTCTGCTTATCCCCCAGTTTAGACTTGATTCCCCCCCGCTCGTAGTAAGCCTTGGCATAGTCTGGTTGAAGGCGAATGGCTTCATCAAGATCAGCGATCGCCCCCGATTTGTCTCCGAAGTCGAATCTTATCCATCCACGATCAAAGTACACCTCAGCATAATCCGGTTGAAGACGGATGGCTTCATTAAGATCAGTGAGTACCCCCAATTTGGTTTCTCCTCCTAAGCCCCATGGCAGTGCTAACCCCCACCTTATACATCCACGCTCGTGGTAAGCCTCGGCATAATCCGGTTGAAGATAAATGGCTTCGTCAAGGTCAGCAATTGCACCTTTTATATTTCCCAAGTTCTTCTTTGTTTTCCCGCAAAAATAATAGAAGTTGGCAAAATTCGGTTCGAGGCGAATGGCTTCGGTAAAGTCAGCAACTGCACTTTGATAATCATTCAGGGCATATTTTTTTGTCCTCGCTTGTAAAACTCTTCAGCAATTAGTGGTTCCGTTGTAGTTGGAAGTGCTTCAGGCGATTGCTCAATCGAGGAAATATCTTCATTGGAATTTTGAGAGTTCGCGCTTACAGATTCATCTTTTTTTTGCAAAAAGCACTGGGGTTAAGTGTTCTGGAATCCCTTCTAGCTGAATCGCATTACAACCTAGCTCATAAGCAAATTCAATTGATTCTCCAGCACCTAAAGCCGTGTAGAAGCCAACCGCAAACTCATTGCGGCACGATCTGTGGCTTAAAGTCCAGCATTGCCTGTTGAATGTCTCTGGGTCGAGGTGCTCCGGTTGAACTAACGGGAACTTTGCCATACCCTGCTAAACGTAGCCGTTCCTTAATTTCCCGTTCCTCTTCTTGTAGACGCAAGCTCACTGTCCCTTTGGGATTCGCAGCTAACAGTAAGATTGACTTTAAGGCAGCACTGTCGTTCATAGAAGAGAAAGTAACAGGACAACTCAACTTTATTCAATTGTATTTCAGAAGAGGGAATAGCTATTGTCTAACAGACAACCTCTCAGCTACGCCCTTACCAAGGACTGAGCCGCATAATTAAATTTATCCAACAAATTCGCAGACGACATGCATCCCGTAGAACCATTGGTCAACTTGCTTAATTTAGGTGCTTTCTCTGGATCTTCTGATCTGTTCTCTTTACTTCCATTTCAGTTACTTCCATTTCAGTTACTTCCACTTCAGCCATTGTTTGCCACTGTTGCAGCGACCGATACGCCCCTCGTACTTTCTGGGTTGCTTTTGAGCCTAGTTGTGATTTATGTGAGTAGCAAAATAGGCGGTGAATTGTGTGCGCGCATCAACCTGCCTCCGGTTCTAGGCGAATTGGTGGCGGGAGTCGTAGTCGGCGTTTCCGTCTTCGACATTCTCGTGTTTCCCTCAGCCACAGAAGATGGCAGCGGCTCCTTGATTATGACCCTGCTTAAACTCACCTCCACTATCAGCCCAGAGGCGATCGCATCGATCTTTGAAGCGCAGAGCGAAGTAATCTCCGTTTTGGCAGAACTGGGCGTGATCATTTTGCTGTTTGAAATTGGCTTAGAGTCTGACTTAAAAGAACTGCTGCGGGTCGGTCCTCAAGCCACAGTCGTCGCAGTAGTGGGAGTTACAGTTCCTTTCGCGCTGGGAACTGTCGGCTTGATTTTACTATTTCATACGCCTCTGGTGTCGGCAATTTTTGCAGGAGCCGCTCTCACGGCAACCAGTATCGGCATTACGGCAAAAGTGCTGGCAGAAATTCAGCAGTTGTCCTCTAGAGAAGGGCAAATCATCATTGGAGCTGCCGTGCTGGATGATGTTTTGGGGATTATTGTGCTAGCGGTGGTTGCCAGTCTGGCGCGGGAGGGCACGGTTGAAATTGGCAAAGTAATTTATTTGATTGTGAGTGCGGCGACTTTTTTGGTGGGGTCAATCTGGTTAGGGCGCTTGCTGATTCCGGTGTTTGAAACGGTGGTAGACGGGCTGAAAACGCGGGGACAATTGCTGATTTCGGCATTAATCTTTGCGTTTACCCTGGCGTACATTGCGAATGTGATTCAGCTTGAAGCCATTTTGGGATCGTTTGCAGCAGGGCTGATTTTGGCGGAAAGCCAACGGCGACGAGAACTGGAGGAACAGATTATCCCGATCGCGGATATGTTTGTGCCCATCTTTTTTATTGTGGTGGGTGCCCGAACGGATGTGAGTGTTCTCAACCCCTTTGTGCCCGAAAATCGGGAAGGGTTGATTGTGGCAAGCTTTCTGCTCGTAGTTGCTATTTTGGGCAAAGTTGTGACTGGGCTGACAGTTTTTGGGCAACCCGGCATCAATCGGTTGGCGATCGGCATTGGCATGGTTCCTCGTGGCGAAGTGGGTTTGGTTTTTGCAGCAGTTGGCTCAGCCAGCGGCGCGCTTTCCAAATCGCTCAATGCTGCCATTATCGTCATGGTGATTCTCACGACTTTCTTAGCGCCTCCCTTCTTACGGATTGCTTTTGCAAAAAAACCTGCCACGGCTGAGGCAATAGAGGAGGGGGAATAGGTGAGGAATTTTCGGATTTCAGGTTTCGGATTTTTCCCGACCCCTTGACCTCAACTTGGAAAAAACAGCGATCGCTCTGGCAAACATCGAGTATATTTGACCGCAGCTTTCTAACGCTCTTTCAACCCTGCACTCTGGCAATGTGACAGGTTTTAAACCCATGCTTGTGAATTTTTTTGCTTCGCTGATTCGTTGGTCTAAATCCAATCAATCCTCTGTCTTTCGATCTAATCAGGTTGCTTACTCGCTATTTATTGCCTTCTTTGCGATATTGATGGCGGCTCCGGCAAAAGCGGCTCGGCTCGAATCTTGGCGATTTAACGCTAGCCAAAATCAGCTTGAAATCACCACAGATGCAGGAGTGCAGCCCAAAGCTCAGTTGGTTTCCGACCCGACTCGCCTCGTGATTGATCTGCCTGGAATTGTCTTAGGTCGCCCGGTGATCAATGAGGCGCTCAGTGGAACGGTGCGATCGATGCGGATTGGGCAGTTCGATCGCGATACCACTCGCATCGTCATCGAATTGGCACCGGGCTATACGCTGGAACCGAGCCAAATTAAGTTTCGCGGCATTAGCGATCGGCGCTGGTTGATCAAACTGCCAACCCCTCAGCTTGCTTCAACATCTACGCCTGCGGTGGTTGCAGTGCCTCAATCGCCAACGCCATCTCGTCTGAATGACTCTGAGCTTGCCGCGATCGAGTCGGTGGAGCTAAACGGCAGCAGCAATCAACTAATGATTCAGGCGAATAAACCGATTCGATATAGCTCCCGTTGGGATCGCTCTTTGGCAGCATATCGGATTGAAATCAGTCCGGCGCAACTCGGCAAGTCGGTGAAAGGACCGGAGCTAGGAGCGGGTAGCCCAATCTCGCGGATTAAGCTGCGGCAAGAAAATTCGCAAACCGTTGCAGTGTTAGTCCATCCGGCAACTGGAGTGCAACTGGGGCAGATGAATCAGCCCAGTCAACAATTGGTCACCTTACAAATCCAACGCGCTCGTTTACTTCAGTCTGTTAACACTGCATCTAACACCGTATCTAACACTGCATCTCCACGGGTGATGCCTGTTTTCAATCCAGCTATGGCGACGACGCAGGTGCCGCGATCGCCCAATGGACGGCTGCTGGTGATCATCGATCCCGGTCACGGTGGACCCGATCCGGGCGCGATCGGCATCAATGGACTGCAAGAAAAAGGCATTGTCCTAGATATTGGCACTCAGGTAGCCGTTTCCTTACAGCGGCAAGGCATTCAAGCGCTGCTAACTCGTGCAGATGATCGCGATCTCGGCTTGGAACCTCGCGTTCAAATGGCTGAACAAAGTAACGCGACGGTGTTTGTCAGTATTCATGCGAATTCAATCAGTCTCAGCCGCCCCGATATTAGTGGACTGGAAACCTATTACTACGACTCTGGATTAGGATTGGCGAAAACCATTCACCAAAACGTTTTGCAGCTAACGGGAGTCGGCGATCGCGGCGTTCGCAAAGCCCGTTTCTATGTGCTGCGAAAAACATCTATGCCGTCCGTTCTTGTAGAGGTTGGGTTTGTCACCGGACGGGATGATGCCTCTCGATTATCGAATTCGGCGTATCGAACCCAGATGGCAGACGCGATCGCGCGTGGTATTTTACAATACCTGCAACAAGCAGCGCGGCTGTAATTGCTGAGGCAATGAGTCGCAACCGGGTGTCCGGGTGTGATGTTTTATCCGTTACGAGGTGTGTGGAGTGTTAGGAAGTCAAGATTCTGTCCGCAGTTTGCCAACAAATAGATTACTCAATGCCGCTCCAATCGGGTTGTTTGACAGTGGCTTGGGCGGCTTAACCGTTCTCCGAGAACTCTATCGCCAGATTCCCCAAGAGTCGGTGCTGTATTTTGGCGATACTGCTCGATTGCCCTACGGCACAAAATCGCAGGCGCAAATCCAGCAATATTTTCGCGAAATTCTCACCTGGATGGAGCAATGCGGGGTCAAAATGGTGGTGATGGCATGTAACACCAGTTCTGCTCTGGCACTGGAAGCCGTCCGCGATCAATTTACAGTGCCCATTTTGGGGCTAATCTTGCCCGGTGCCCGTGCTGCCGTTCAGTGTGGTCGCCGGATTGGGGTGATTGCTACTCCCGCAACGGTTGCCAGCGATGCCTATCGTCGTGCCATTTTGGAAGCAGATGCCACGGTAGACGTTTGGCAGGTGAGTTGCCCTGAGTTTGTGCCCCTAGTTGAGCAAAACCGGGTGGAAGATCCTTACACCTATAGGATTGCGCGAACCTATCTAGAACCATTGCTGGCAGAAAAAATTGACACGCTGATTTATGGTTGCACTCACTATCCTTACTTGGCTCCAGTGCTGCAACGAATTTTGTCGCCCTCGGTGCAACTGGTTGATCCGGCAGTGCATGTGGTCACCGCTGCGGTGCAAGAGTTGGATCTGTTGGGTCT
>CASBQE010000067.1 GCA_949127665.1 Synechococcales cyanobacterium PMM_0083 | reverse complement strand
CCGCTGTGCTGCTGTCGGCTCCTTCCCCTCAGCAGTTTCCAGCAGCCGCTTTAGCTCCAGCTCGATTTCATCCCACTGTTGACGCAGCGGCTCCATCACCACCGGACGCACCAACCGTTCCACATACGATCGCGGCGTATAATGTGCCCCTAATCTACTCCGTTCCTTCTTCTCCAACGCCCGTTCTAATAGCGTCCCAAAAATCGCAGGTTCCACCTGACTCCAATCCTTCGCCGCCGCTGCGTACAAGATCTCTAGCTGCTGCTTGGGCAAGTCAAACGCCGTCGCATCCTCAAAAAAGCTGCCATTGAACCGCAACACCCGCTCAAAGCCAAATGAACCGCCCGTATTCATCGTTTGCCACAGTTGTTCGATTTCTGGCTTAAATAGCTGGGGATTGGGGATCCATCGATCGCGCAACGCCTTGGTAAACACCTCACCCTTGAGTAATTCCACATCCTCCGCAAACATCGTAAAAATGCACCGCATCAAGAAATTCGCCACCTCATGCGCTGAAACGGGAGATGATTCGCCGTTGATGTCGCCGTCGATTGAAATCGAGGCTAGTGGTAGAAAGTCCGCCTGCGCGGACTGAGATCTAGAGTCCGCCTTCGCAGATTTGGCACTACTGTTAGTCTGCGTAGGCAGACTTTGCATCATGAGCGGCGGTTTCAACCGCACGCCACCCCGTATACCCGCATCAGCTTGAGCATTGTCTTCCAACCACCGCGACAACTTCGCCAACTCCGCCGCTACTTCTCGCGTCACCCGCGCTCGATACTTTTCAGGGTTCAGCGATTGGGGATCTGTGAAAATTGCCACAAATCGATCGAATATTTCCGGTTGTGCCAGATCCTTGAGATTAATGGTCTGCCGCGCACCATAGCTGCCATATTCCCCGCTAAATCCCTCCCAAACCTCAAAATGCGAACCAATATCGCAGGTAATCAAAAACGGCGGTAACGCTGGCAACATCCGGTTATAAGCATAAGATTTCGCCTGATTAAACGCCTGTTGCATCGCATCCCGATAACCCTTTGTCCCCCGCTTCCCATGCCCCTTGCTTGAATTGGTACTCCCCTGCTTCGCCTCAATCAGAAAGCATCCTTCCTTATAAAAGTCCGCAAATCGCGTCGTCTCAGCCTTCTGTCCGAAGAACTTGATGTTTTTGTCAAAACAGTACTTGTCGCCCTCTACACTGCCCTTTGGCGGCGGCTCTGGTACATCCAGAGCTACACACAAATCGCCGAAAAAGGTTTGATAATTTGCCCGTTCGTTCCCCTCAGAACCCAACCACTTAGGGACTTACAAATAAAAAATCATTCCATCTTTAAATCTAGATTGTAGATAATATCGACAAACCATTTACCAAGATCAAGCTGCTCATCGTGCACTTCTAAACAAGTCAATCGTTGAATCTGATTTTCAACATTGGCCATTGCTTGTTTGGTCAACTTGACCCCAGTTTTATAGATTTCAGTAACAAGTTTAACTACAGGATTATGTCCTTTCCACTTCATAGTTCTTGCGAAATTTAATACAGTATCAATTTCATCTAAAATGCTCCCATTCCAATGATTTTCAAGAATTCCCCAAGTTCTTTCAATTGGGTTATATTTACTATGATAAGGCGGGTAATAGGCCAACCGGATGTTTATACAATGTCTTTGGGAAAATTCAACAATCCTTTTCATGAACTGAGTGCGGCGAGAATGATTCTCTGGCCCATTATCTTGATTCAGCAGTAATGTCTTGACTTGAGGAAAACGCTTTCGATGTTCTAACCACCAATCCTCTAAGACATCAACCATAAAGTCACTAGTGACTTTTGATGTAGTGAAATAGTAAAATAACTGATCCAATTCTGGTAGGAAAATACCATATGGTGTGATTTTCTCCTTTGGCTTAAAATCGTGATCTTCACCTTCTACCTCTGCACGGGTTCTCCCTCCTCTGGAAAAATTACCCACCTTAACTGTTGCTTTTGCATCCAATGATAGCCTTAGTATTGTCGGATCATCTTTTGCTTTTTGGTTGACTATGGCTAATTGACCGAAAATAGAATCGGTCATTTCAACTTTTTTAGCGGTTTTGTTTTCCCGACTTTACTCGGATAGTATCCTAATCCATTTAGACGAGTTCTAATTGTTTCTTCACCAGGTAGTTCTTCTTCGCTATATCCTTTTTGACATATCAATTGACGACGAACTTCTGCTACACTAATCCGCGTATATAACCGATTTGTTTTGAATTTTGGATCTGTTTGACTTTGACTGTCTACTATATCTTTTATGTCAACTAGTAAGTTTGGTAGCCGCTTTTCTATTGACATTCTTCCCCTGAGTCCAAATGCATCTACACATACTATCCCACTCTCTACTTCTCTTTTTCCTTTTCTAATTAGGTCTCTGTTCCATCCCAGTTCTCTTTCTGCTAATCTTTGCCCTCCTGTTCCTAATTCCTCTACTGTTTTCGCCATAAACTGACGACGTTCACTACCTTTCAGCCGCTCTGCTGTTTCTTTGAATAATTCTTTAAGTCCGTTTGTCAGTTCCAACATTACCAGGATATTCTTCCTCTATGGATTCTTTCTCTATCTTACTCTCTCGGAACTCTTTATTTTTAGGAAGTCCCT
>CASBQE010000066.1 GCA_949127665.1 Synechococcales cyanobacterium PMM_0083 | reverse complement strand
GCGATCGCCCTATCTTGCACCTCGGCTAATACATCTGCGAGGGTTTCTCCAGCGCGATCGCCCGTGGAAGACTGGGAATTGGTGGGTTCATCGACCAAGGGTAAGCTCCTCCTTTTTACCTAAAATGCCTTGAGGGCGCACCATCATTAGAATAATCAGCAGCAAGCCAATTATCATGATTCTAAATGCGCCTAACCGAGCATCATCAATGCTGGCGGGAATGATGGGGATCACGGAATGTAGGGTTTGTAAAAACTCTGGCAAGAATCGGGTTGCCGAGTAATATGCCCAGTAAATGATCGCTCCCAAGATTGTCCCGGCGTTGTTCCCGGCTCCACCTAACACGACAATAATCCAGGCTTGAAAGGTAATTAAAGGAATGAAGCCATCGGGATTAATAAAGGTTAGGTTCCAGGCATAAAAGGCTCCAGCAATCCCTGCGATCGCCCCACCCAACATCAGTGATTGCAGCTTATACCAAAATACGTTTTTTCCTAGCGCTCTCGCGACCTCTTCATCTTCTCGAATCGATTTAAGCACTCGTCCCCACGGCGATTTGACGGAAACTTCTAACCGCCAATAAACTAGCGCCAATACCGTCACCAATACCAACATTAGCCCTGCTTTATAGGAATAGTCATACAGCGCACTGATGCCAATGCCATAGATGAACAGTCCCAAAGCGGCAGATGCTAAACCCGCAAGCAGCCTGGAAGCTTGGGCTGGTTTAGTGGCACGATCTTGTTCAGAATGGATGGGCGTTGGCGTAGACTCTCCTATGGAAAATCTCTCGAACACCTTCCTATCAGTACGTCGCGTCCATTTCCACAGGTGATAACCACTCACCGCAAAAATGCCTGTCCATAGGGCAATCATGGCAATTTTGCTGCCAATCGTCGGCTGAGTCAGGGTGCCCAATGGCAGAGGAAAATTAGCAACGCCGAGAGATCCGCGAGTCAACCATTCTTCATTCAGGGCAATCAGCCGAATCACTTCCGATGCGCCAATGGTGACGATGGAGAGATAATCTTCCCGCAAGCGCAGTGTGGTACTTCCCAGGATTAGCCCTAGCAGGGCTGCGAGTGCGGCACCGACTAACGTTGCAACCACCAGCGGCACTCCGTTCAAGCTGAGCAAAACAGTGGTATAAGCTCCAACGGTCATAAAGGCAACATGCCCAAAATTGAGCAAACCCGTATATCCCCATTGCAGGTTCAAACCCAGACTAAACAGCGCATAGATGGCTGTAGAAATAATCAGTGTAACGAGATAGCCAACCATGCAGCGGTTTGAGAAATGATGAGTTGAATCGTATCCTATCAGGTTAAGGGCAGGGTGAATGATGAATGGCGAATGGCGTTCGCGTAGCGTCTCCGTAGGAGATATGGTGAATGGCGAATGGCGAATGACGAATGGCGAGGGGGGAATCAAAACGAGCGATCGCATAGCGTGCCTTGAGACTTCGGCGTGAGCGCTCAGTCGAACGCGTAGTCGAAACCCACCACGAAAAAGGGGCATATTTTATGCCCCTAGTGATAATGATTCCTACAAGCTGCCTTAACTTGCTGCTAAAACTGCTTTTGCTTTCGCCAATACGTTTTCTAATGTGAAACCAAATTTTTCCATGCACACGCCGCCAGGAGCCGATGCGCCAAAGGAGTCGATGCCAATTACTGCACCCTGATCGCCCACATACTTGTGCCAGCCCATGGTAATTCCAGCTTCCACAGCCACGCGCTGTTTTACGGCTTTAGGAAGAATAGATTCCTTATAAGCCGCATCTTGGGCTTCAAACAGTTCCCAAGATGGCATGGAAACGACGCGCACTTTCGTTCCTTCGCTCGTGAGTTGTTCCGCTGCCTTGACGCAAAGATTCACTTCAGATCCTGTGCCAATCAAGACCAAATCTGGGGTGCCATCGCAGTCAATCACCGAGTAAGCCCCTTTTGCCACACCGTCAATTGATGATCCAGCCAAGTTTGGCAACCCTTGGCGGGAAAGCGCCAGCAACGTGGGACGATTTTGATTGGCGTTCAGCACGGCAACTTTGTAAGCTCCAGAGGTTTCAGTGCCATCGGCGGGACGCAAAACCGTGAGTTGAGGAATTGCCCGGAGAGATGCGATCGTTTCGACTGGCTGGTGCGTGGGACCATCTTCACCCAACGCCACAGAATCGTGAGTCATTACCCAAATAACACCCGCTTGTGACAAAGCCGAAAGCCGAATTGCACAGCGCATGTAGTCGGTGAAGATCAGAAAAGTAGCACCATAGGGAATCAAGCCGGAGCCGTGGAGGGCAATGCCGTTGCAAATTGCGCCCATACCGTGTTCGCGCACACCAAAGTGAAGGTTGCGATTTTCGTAGTGCCCTGCTTGAAATTCGCCGCTGTTCTTCAGTTCAGTCAGGTTAGAGTGGGTCAAATCTGCCGAGCCGCCGATGAGTTCTGGCAAAACAGGAGCCAATTTGTTCAAGCAGATTTCGGAATGTTTGCGAGACGCTAGGGTTTTGTCTTCGGGAGTGTAGGTGGGCAGAACTTTATCCCAGCCGTCGGGCAGTTTACCGCTAATTAACCGCTCAAACTCAGCCGCTTCTTGAGGAAACTTGGTTTTGTATTGTGCCAAGGCTGCTTCCCATTCTGCTTCCAGTCCAGCACCGCGCTCAACGGCTTTGCGGGTATGGGCTAATGCATCTTCAGGCACGACAAAGGGTTCGTGTTCCCAGCCTAATTTGTCGCGAGTCAGCTTAATTTCGTCAGCGCCAAAAACTGAACCGTGGGCGCTAGCGGTGCCTGCTTTATTGGGAGAGCCGTAGCCGATCGTGGTGGTGACTTTGATCATTGTTGGCTTGTCAGTGACGGCTTTTGCCGCCGCGATCGCCTTGCCAATTGCAGCTAAATCTGTGTTGCCATCTTCAACATGTAATACATGCCAGCCATAAGCTTCAAAGCGTTTGGAGACATCTTCAGTAAAGGCAATATCGGTGGAGCCGTCGATTGAAATATGGTTGTCATCGTACAGCGCAATCAGCTTACCCAGACCCAGGTGCCCCGCCAACGAGCAGGCTTCCCCAGAAATCCCTTCCATGTTGCAGCCATCACCCAAGATCGCGTAGGTGTAGTGGTCAACCAGGGTTGCATCAGGCTTGTTGAATTTGGCGGCAAGATGGGCTTCTGCGATCGCCAGCCCGACTGCATTGGCAATCCCTTGACCTAAAGGTCCAGTCGTCACCTCTACACCAGGTGTTTCAAAGTTTTCGGGATGTCCGGGAGTTTTAGAACCCCATTGACGGAACTGTTTAATGTCCTCAATCGTGACGCTGTCGTATCCAGTCAAATACATCAAGGCGTATTGCAGCATACAGCCATGACCTGCCGATAGCACGAAGCGATCGCGGTTAAACCACTGCGGATTTTTAGGATTGAACCGCATGAACTGATCCCACAGCACAAACGCCATTGGAGCCGCGCCCATGGGTAGCCCAGGATGACCCGATTTTGCTTTCTCAACAGCATCTACCGCCAAGAAACGGATTGAATTAATGCAAAGTTCTTCAAGTGATTGAGTTACGACAGCCATGATTCCTACTCAGTGATGAATTACGTTAGGACGGGGATAAACAAGACGCTGGGTAAGACAAGCCACCCGATAATTTCTTTGCATCATCATCCCATTATTCGAGACGGTAGGCAATAATCCCTATTGGCAAAATTAATGGTTTAGAGATGAATTGAACAACTCCTCAAATCAGCCAGCAAAGTTTTTGACTACTCAATAATCTATCTCTTAAGTAACAAATTTTTTGAATGCCAGCGTCACATTATGACCACCAAACCCAAAAGAATTTGACAGCGCTACGTCTACAACTTGCTCTCGGCTGTGGTTGGGCACATAATCTAAGTCGCAATCCGGATCAGGGTTGACCAAATTGATCGTGGGAGGAACGCGATCGCTGACGATTGCCATGACAGTTGCCACCGCTTCAATACCGCCCGATCCGCCCAATAAGTGCCCCGTCATTGATTTGGTTGAGCTAATCGCAATCTGGCGGGCAGAGTCACCTAGCGCTTTCTTAATCGCGGCGGTTTCTGTAGAGTCGTTGGCGGGGGTGCTGGTGCCGTGAGCGTTGATGTAACTCACTTGGTTAGGAGTCAGGTTGGCATCTTTAAGACATAAGGCGATCGCACGGGCTGCCCCTTCGCCACCGGGCACCGGAGAAGTCATGTGATAGGCATCGCAGGTCATGCCGTAGCCTACAATCTCCGCATAAATCCGAGCATTGCGCGCCAAGGCGTGGTCTAGTTCTTCCAGGATTAAAATGCCTGACCCTTCACCCAAAACAAAACCATCCCGGTCTAAATCAAACGGGCGGCTAGCATGAGCGGGATCATCGTTACGAGTAGACATCGCTTTACAAGCCGCAAACCCCGCAACTGAGAGAGGAGTTACCGCTGCTTCCGTGCCTCCACAGATCATGGCTTGAGCGTATCCTTGTTGAATTAGACGGAAGGCATCCCCGATCGCGTTTGAGCCAGCCGCACACGCCGTTACCGAACAGGAGTTAGGTCCTTTCGCTCCCGTGTGAATGGCGGTTAAACCCGCTGCCATGTTGGCAATCATCATCGGAATCATGAAGGGGCTACAGCGATCGGGTCCTTTAGTCAGGTAAATTTCCTGCTGGTCTTCCAACACTTTCAAGCCACCAATACCTGTACCAATTAACACGCCCACCTGTTCGGCGTTCAGGTCATTGATCACAAATTCAGCATCGGCGATCGCCTGCTTACTGGCAGAGACCCCAAACTGGGCAAAGCGATCCATCCGTTTCGCTTCTTTGCGATCTAGATAAGTGAGTGGATCAAAGCCTTTCACTTCCCCAGCCATCCGGCAATCGTGTCGATTGGCATCAAACAAAGTGATGGAATCAATGCCGTTGCGCCCACTCATCAAGCCATCCCAATAGTCACCCACTGTGTTTCCAATGGGGGTGATTGCGCCAAGCCCGGTGACGACAACGCGCTTACGAACAACGTCTGTCATGATTTACGTAAAAATTAATAACTCAAGCTAAAAAAGTTTTGAGTTATGAATGGTGAACTTTAATCTGAAATGCTATCTCAGGACACTCCACACCCATAACTCATTACCCAGTATTTGGTTAATCAGATCCGCCGGTCGCTTTGTTGATATAGTCCACTGCCGATTGGACAGTAGCAATTTCCTCAGCCGCTTCATCAGGGATTTCAACGTCGAATTCTTCCTCTAATGCCATGACTAGCTCAACAGTGTCGAGGGAATCGGCTCCCAAGTCGTTGGCAAAACTGGCTTGAGGAGTCACCTCCGTGGTATCCACTCCCAGTTGTTCAACCACAATTTTTTTAACTCTATCGAAAATTTCGGTTTGGCTCATAAGCTCCCTCGCTGAATGCAGTGGCAATAAACTCATGCCGGAGTGTTTACAATGTCCAGAAATAACTGGTTTAAGCGTTGATCACACTCTTTGCCAGATATCTCTACTTTAAGCATCTCACCATATTAAGCTGAAAGCGCGATCGCTCTGAAGGAGAGTAGACGCTTTCTAGTTTTGACCGACATGAATTTTAAGAATCTGATAGATTTCAGATCACACTCAATCATAAGAACAGCCAAAGTATACTTGCTGCTGAGTAGAAACCAGGACACTGGTTAGAAACATCACCATTCTGCCGAACCTTTTCTCTTATGACGCTGAACCCTTTGAAATATGCTTACTTCCCTGGCTGTGTTGCCCAGGGCGCTTGCCGAGAACTGTATCAAAGCACCCAATCCCTAACTCAAGCTTTAGGGATTGAATTAGTCGAGCTGAAAAAAGCCTCCTGCTGTGGCTCTGGCACGTTTAAGGAAGATTCTCAACTGCTAGAAGATACCGTAAATGCCCGTAATCTTGCCCTCGCAGAGGAATTGAACCTACCTCTACTAACCCATTGCAGCACTTGCCAAGGCGTACTCGGTCACGTCGATGAACGCTTAAAAGGCGCTCAAGAGCATAATCCAGCGTACGTGGAGCAGGTGAATGGATTGCTCAAAAAAGAAGGGTGTTCTCCTTATCAAGGTAGCGGTGAGGTGAAACATATTCTTTGGGCACTGGTGGGAGATTATGGCTTGGAGGCGTTGCAGGCAAAAGTAACTCGCAAACTGGCTGGGCTAAACTGCGCGGCATTTTATGGTTGCTATTTGCTGCGTGCCCAAGATCGTATTCCATACGACGACCCCTACAATCCGCAGTCGATGGAAAACGTGTTTCGGGCAGTGGGTGCTACGCCGATTTATTTTCCTGGGCGGATTCAGTGCTGCGGCTGGCCTCTCGCTAGCTATGCGACTGAGCAGTCGTTTACTATGGCAGGCGGACATATTCAATCTGCGATCGCCGCTGGAGCCGATTGCATTGTTACTCCCTGTCCCTTGTGCCATCTCAATTTAGACTCTCGCCAACCCGAAGTTGAAAAAGTGATAGGCTCCAAATTAGGACTCCCCATTTTGCATTTGCCTCAGCTAGTGGCGTTGGCGCTGGGCGTTAGCCCTCAACAACTTGGATTAGATCGTCACATTGTTTCGACAAGCTCCGTTCTGAATAAGCTGAAGCTGGGCGATTGATAGCAGTTCTAATACGAATCTCATTCGCCGCCGTAGATTAGCTGTGCCAGACGCTCTAAGGTTCAACGACTATCAATTCAGAAGTTTTCCCTTCTCCATTTCACTGGGGCGATCAGCGATCGACAAAATCATGCTGGTGGTCTTCCCTTTTCCTGAGCCGCCTACACCGCAATTTCTCCCTGGCTAATAGCTTGCCAACATCAGAACTATCGTTACAGTTCATCTGGGTTTTCTCCCAGGGCACGCAATCGCTCGGCTAGGCGATCTGCGCGTTTCTGCGCGGTTTCTGCCTGTTTCTGCGCGGCTTCTTCGGGTAGAGGGATTAAGTTGCCATCGGGATCGTAGAATCGCAACCAATGGCAGTTGCCCGTGGGCGGTTCGCGGTCAATGGTGCCTTGCCAGGTGCCCAACCACAAACCTAGGGATTCACACCAGAGCCAGTCTTGGGCGTTAGGCTGTAGTGCTTGGTAACGGCGGTTCACCAAGTGCCAACCGCGCAATGAATCTGGATTAAATGGGTCAAAAATGAAGTAATCAGCCGTGCGAAAGGTTTGTTCGTATAAATCTTTCTTTTCGCCCTTGTCAATGGCTGCCGTCGAGGGTGACAACAGTTCCACAATTACATCCGGGTAGCGCCCCTCCTCTTCCCAAACGACCCACCCTTGTCGTTCTTTGCTGCCATCTACATTTAAAGCAACGAAAAAATCTGGACCACGAAAATCCCGATTCATTCGTTGAACCCGGCTATAGTAGACAAACATATTGCCCCCGGCAAAAAAGTCGGAACGGTTGGACAATGCCTGCAAGGTGGAACGAATCAGGGCGTTCATAGCGATGCGGTGGCGGTTGGTTTCCAAGGGTACTCCGTCATCAAAAACCAGGTCAGCCGACGAGGGGGGCGGTGTATACCACTCTTCCAATAGCGCGATATCGTCTGCCATGCTCTTTTCCCTCCGGGTGGATGTATCGCTATTGTAGGGCAAGTCCAAAGGCACGGATGGTGTTTGCGCTGAACTTCGGTAAGCCAGTGGATTCTAAACACTCTGCCAGTTCTGGATACCGCGATCGCTTGGATTTGGCAGCATAATCGATTCAAGCCGCTAAAAGCTATCGCGAGGTGAAATTTCACCTCGCGATAGCTTTTAGTAATGCTCAAGAAATCTCAGGCGCGATCGCCCAGCAAATTATCGAAATTATCGAGCGCCAAGATAGGTTTTCGTAAACCAATTTTTTACCTTAGCAACACTGAGCATTCCTGCTTCATTAGTCTGAGCCGAAAAAGAAACCCCTAATAACGCTGCAAAGTCAGTATCTGACATTTCGCCAGCCTGATGCTTTTGAAAAGCATCCACGACTGTAATTAATTCATCGACAGAAAACGAGTAGCCCTTTTGGGCAGCAAACTCGGCAACCACGGGAGCGCGATCGCCTTTCAACGCCTCAGATTCAGCAGGATCTAGATCTGCTTCACTGCTAATATTGCCATCTCCAACGCCCAATAAACTTTCAAGCTGCTGGCGTAGAGCCTCGTCTTCCGCAGTCTTCTGCATAAACTTTAAAACCGTTGCAGTAGCCATGTTGAGTCAATGCTCCACTCGCTTTGATCGCCAATATCATATCAAGGGTTTTTCGGATAAACTAGCATTCTTTATTTTCATGTAAGGCTTTAATGAATGGCGAGTGACGAGTGGCGAGTGGCTGACCCCTAATTCCTGCCTGCTCTATTACGTTGTTTAAACTTTTACAGCGGTTCGTCGAGCGTGTCTCAGGCGTTGAGGTAAACTGACGTTCATCCAAGGTTTGGCAGCACTATGCTGCCGATCCGATGGGCTAATAAATATTGCGAAGTGTCAAGCAAGCATTGGAGCCTTTAATAACATGTCTCATAGCGTCAAAATTTATGACACCTGCATTGGCTGCACCCAATGCGTTCGTGCTTGTCCTACCGATGTCCTAGAGATGGTTCCCTGGGATGGCTGTAGAGCAGGACAAATTGCTTCTTCTCCTAGAACGGAAGATTGTGTTGGCTGCAAACGTTGCGAAACGGCTTGCCCAACTGATTTCCTTAGCATTCGTGTGTATCTAGGGGCTGAAACGACTCGTAGTATGGGTCTGGCTTACTAAACTGTGGATTGAGTGCGGTGGATTGAGTGCGATCGCTTTAATCCATTAGTTTATTAACCATCTAGATTTAAAAAGAAAGCGGGAGCATTGCTTCCGCTTTCTTTTTTCGACATTGCTGAATCTGGGGATGAAATTTGTAGGGGCGATCCCTTGTGTTTGCCCTCGATCTCCGTCAGGGTAGGCACAAGACCCAGCCCTACAGTCAAAAATCATCCCTGCGTTCAGCAACGCTTTTTTCTATCAATCAATTTTTTCTTACTGAATTGCTTTCATCAAAAATTCTGCTAGTTCAATTAATTGTTGTTTGTTAAAGGCATCTAGTAACGCTCTGGCAGCAGCGCGAGGTTCTAAAGGAATAGAAATTTGCTGAGTCCGGTTTGATCCATTTTGCTCGAATGCGATCGCACTGACGAGCGACGATGTAGATTGTGCGATCGCTGAAACGGGTGAAAAAACAACTGTTGGGGCAAGCTGCCGTAGTTTGCCGCTGGGGATAATTTCGCTCGATCGCCCCGCGACCAGCAGATCGCCAGATAGTTTGATCTCTTTAATAATCAGCGGTGCCAGCACAGAGTAAGAACCTTGAGAATTGGCGATCGCGCCTTGAGCCACTTCCAGCAACCCGCGCCAAGCTGAGCAATTGCTCAGTTGCCCCATGCGATCGCAAAGAGTAGAGAGTTGCTGACGGCAAACTTGCGTGTCACCCTGCTTGAATAACTGCAACATTTTCCTGAGAGCCGCGTTGATCAAGGCAGGCGCTTCAGCACTGACCTTGATGGCAGTAGCTGCTTTATTTGACCTATTTTGGATTAAATGGTGCAAATAAGCTTCAACTTCCACAAATGCTGGCTGGGCATCTTGGACAATTTGCTCTGCCTGCACTTCTTGAAAACCAAACGGAGATTGAAGCGCTTCAACCAATGCTTTCAGCACATCAAAAACTTTTAGAAACAAGGTTTCTAGCTGGCGATCGGGCTTGACTGGATTGTCCTTGAGAATCTTAAAGGCATCCTCTAAATGATGGGCAGTGCGATGGATGCTGTCAAAGCCGAGCATTGC
>CASBQE010000065.1 GCA_949127665.1 Synechococcales cyanobacterium PMM_0083 | reverse complement strand
GTGACTGATGAGGGCGCAACCGAAATTGCTCGGCGATCGCGTGGGACTCCTCGAATTGCCAACCGCTTACTCAAAAGAGTCCGGGACTATGTGCAGGTGAAAGAATTAGGTAACTTAACCGAAGCGATCGCTGCCGAAGCCCTAGAACGCTACAACATCGATCCGCTCGGCTTAGATTGGACGGATCGCCGCCTGCTGACCGTGATGATTGAAAACTTTAATGGCGGTCCCGTTGGACTGGAAACGATCGCCGCCGCCACGGGTGAAGATGCCCAAACCATTGAAGAAGTCTACGAACCCTATCTGCTGCAAATCGGTTACCTCAACCGCACTCCTCGTGGACGCATCGCCACCGCTGCCGCATGGAAACATCTTGGCTACACTCCCCCCGATGCTCAACTTTCAATCCTTTAGACTAAGGACTAGAGGTTAGAGGCTAGGGGCTAGGGGTCAGAAAAAATAACCCCGAAACCTGAAATCTGTCACCTAAAACCTGAAACCTAGCACCAAACCTGAAACCTAGCACCAAACCTGAAACCCGAAACCTGATACCCAAAACTATGATTCACCTTTTCGCCATTCTTCTCAGCCTATTTCTCGTCATAACTGCCTGGTCAGCGCCTGCTGCGTTGGCTGCCTCACAGCCTCCTCCGATACCGCCTGCACCCTCTAAAATTGTGGAGCCTTCTGTAGTAGATTTGATGCAAGATTTGGATGCACTGTATCAAAAGGCGCTGGATGCCACCAATCAGGGAGATTTTGCGACAGCGGAAACGTACTGGACGCAAATGCTGGATCGCTTTCCTCAAAATCCGGCGGTTTGGAGCAATCGAGGTAATGCACGGGTGAGTCAAAACAAGCTGGAAGGCGCGATCGCTGACTACAATAAATCGATTGAGCTAGCACCCGCTGCGCCCGATCCATATCTCAATCGAGGTGCTGCACTGGAAGGGGTAGGCAAGTGGGATCAGGCGATCGCTGACTATAATCATGTGCTGGAATTAGATCCTAAAGATCCGCTGGCATTCAACAATCGCGGTAATGCAGAAGCAGGTTTGGGGCAGTGGGAGGCTGCGATCGCTGACTTTAAACAAGCCTGCGATCTAGCTCCAGACTACGCTTTTGCCCGTGCTAACTATGCCCTCGCTCTCTACCAGACCGAGCAAACCGACGAGGCAATTCGCACCATGCGGAACCTAGTACGCAAATATCCTAAGTTTGCCGATATGCGCGCCGCTTTGACCGCCGCACTCTGGGCACAGGGCAAGCAAGGAGAAGCCGAAAGCGAATGGGTTGCAGCCGTCGGCATAGACTCTCGTTACAAAAACATCGAATGGCTCACCAAAACCCGTCGCTGGTCTCCCAAAATGATCGCCGCTATGGAAAAGTTCTTAACGCTAAAGTCTAGCTAGTTCCCAGCCCCTTTCACTCCTAGCCCCTATCATGTCTCGCTCTAGCTCCCGCACTTACATCTTGACTCGCCTGCTGTTAGCTCCAGTGATGCTATGGCTGATTGCGACTTTAGTATTTTTGCTGATGAGGGCAACGCCCGGTGATCCGGTGGATGCACTATTGGGACCACGGGCACCCCAAGCCGCTAAAGATGAACTGCGCCAGCAGTTAGGGTTAGGACAGCCGCTATGGGTGCAATATCTGGGTTATCTAGGTTCGCTGCTGCGGCTAGATTTAGGCAACTCCCTCACCACTCAGGGACAGTCGGTTTGGGGGATTATCCAAAAGTTTTTTCCGGCGACCGTGGAGTTGGCACTGTGTAGTTTAGCGATCGCCCTTCTAGTAGGCGTTTCCATTGGCATCATCACTGCCTCCCGCCCCAATACCTCGCTAGATCTAGCGGGCAGACTGTTTGGCATTCTCACGTACTCAATTCCCATGTTTTGGCTGGGAATGCTGCTGCAATTGATATTTGCGGTGCAGCTTAACTGGTTTCCATTGGGCACTCGCTTTCCGGTGACGATCGCCCCCCCCGATGGACCCACTGGCTTGTATCTTTTGGATAGCTTACTTCACGTCAATCTGGGTCAGTTTTTCACGGCGCTGTATTATCTGGCGTTGCCTTGTTTAACGCTAGGAATTTTGATCAGCGGCATTTTTGAACGGATTGTGCGCGTCAATTTGCAGCAAACGCTCCAGGCAGACTACATCGAAGCGGCACGGGCAAGGGGCATTCCAGAGTCTCGTATTTTAGTGTCTCACGCGCTCAAAAACGCTCTGATTCCCGTGATCACCATTTTGGGACTCACTATTGCAGCGTTGCTGGGGGGCGCGATTTTGACGGAAGTCACATTCTCGTGGCCTGGGCTGGCAAATCGGCTGTACCGCGCGATCGCCCAACGAGATTACCCCACAGTGCAAGGGATCGTAGTTTTCTTCGCCGCGATCGTTGCCATGTCCAGCATCCTCACCGATATCATCAATGCTTATATTGATCCCAGAATTCGTTACTAAAAACGGTGAAGGCAACCTTCACATTAAGTAGACCTTAAACATTGCCATCACTTGATCCAAGGCAGCGTTATGATAACTCTAATGCGCTTCAGGGTTAAAAATTGACCAACGTTCTGTTAAAGGCTGAGCCGTTTCCCGCAAGCATAACCTTGCTGGATAACGGTTTGACGGTGATTCATCAACATACTCCTGCGATGCCCGTTGCAGCAGTAGATGTTTGGGTTAAGGCGGGTTCAGTCTTAGAAACCGACGCATGGTCAGGCATGGCGCACTTTTTAGAACACATGATTTTTAAGGGCACTGCAAAAATTGCTCCTGGCGTGTTCGATCGCGAAGTGGAACATCGAGGCGGGGTCACGAACGCTGCTACCAGCTACGACTATGCTCATTACTTCATTGCCACCGCAGCCCAGCATCTTGAAGAAACCCTGCCATATTTGGCAGATATTCTGTTAAACGCGGCAATTCCCGATGATGAGTTTGACCGAGAGCGGGATGTTGTTTTAGAAGAACTTCGCCAGTCCTACGACAATCCAGACTGTGTTGCGTTTCAGGTGCTTTCCGAAACTGTCTATCAACGTCATCCTTATGGTCGCCCGATTTTAGGCGACGAGGAAACGTTAATGGCGCGATCGCCCGATGAAATGCGCGCCTTTCACCGCACCTACTACCAGCCTGAAAACTTGACCGTCGTGGTTGTGGGGGATGTCAGCCAAGATGCTGCCCTCAGCCTAGTCGATCGCACTTTTCATAATTTTTCAGACCGGGAAACCTGTCCGCAGCATTCACCTGAAGCAGAGCCGCCCATCACCCAAATTCGGCGTAGAGAACTGCTGATGCCCCGAATTGAGCAGGCGCGGCTGATGATGGCATGGCTAGGACCGGGGATGGATTCATCGGTGCAAAGTCTAGATGAGCAGTTAAATGCTGCCTATGGATTAGATCTTCTATCGGTGCTACTGGCAGAGGGGCGCACATCTCGGCTAGTGTGGGAACTGCGAGAACAACGCAACCTAGTGCAGGCAATTAGCAGTGGTTTTTCTGTGCAGCGCGAATCTGGCTTGTTTACCATTACTGCATGGCTGGAGACAGATGACTTAGCACGGGTGGAAGCGATCATTTGCGATCGCCTCTCAGAATTGGCATCTGTTCCCATCTCTGAAGCAGAGCTTTCTCGCTGTAAACGGTTACTCTGCAATGACTATGCATTTTCTACTGAAACCCCTAGCCAACTCGCCGGACTTTACGGCTACTACAGCATGATTGTCCATCCCGAAGTCGTTTGCACCTATCCTCAGCGGGTTCAAGCAATTCAGCCAGAAGATCTCCAGCGGCTAGCGGCTCAATATCTGTCTCCTTATCACTATGCCGTAACCGTTGTGAAACCGATGTAGCGGAGCGCAATTGAGGATGCGATCGCCCTGTGGATCATTTAATTAAACAGGGAGCTTATCGTGTTTTCTCCTCATAACAGTTTTCAAAATAGCGCCTAGGTCATTCGCTTTCGACTGCAATACTTAGCTTTTATCTGAAGGAATTTTCTATGGCACTTCACACGATCGCCTCCCAACCTACTCAACTGGTTCATCGCACTACTTTAAGCAATGGAATTGTCGTGCTGGTCGCCGAAAATCCTACCGCTGATATTATTGCCGCTCGGTTTTTTCTGCGGGCGGGTAGCAGATGGGAGCAACCCAATCAGGCTGGATTATCTCATTTAATCTCTGCCGTGTTGACCAAAGGCACCAAAACCCTTTCTTCTTTGGAGATTGCCGAACAGGTGGAGTCGGTAGGTGCCAGTTTGGGAACTGATGCCACAACCGACTACTTTTTACTGAGTTTAAAGGCAGTTTCAGCCGACTTTAAAGAGATGCTGATTTTGGCGGGAGAGTTATTGCGATCGCCCACCTTTCCTCAGCAAGAACTGGAACTAGAACGCCGCTTAACCTTACAGGCAATTCGTTCTCAGCAAGAGCAACCTTTCACGGTTGCCTACGATCAACTCAGGCGCAGCATGTATGGTGATCATCCCTACGCCCTATCTGGCTTAGGCACAGAAGCAACCGTTTCTCAACTCAGCCAGACTGATTTATTGGATTACCACCAGACCTTTTTTCGCCCCGATAATCTGATCATCAGCGTGTCAGGTCGGATTCAGCCGGAGGTTGCTGTTTCCCTGATTGAATCGGTCTTAGGCAATTGGCAAAGTCCAGATCAGCCTCTGCCGATTCTCAAGGCTCCACCTGTTCTAGCAAACCCCGTATCCAAAACAACAGCGCAAGAAACGCAACAATCCATTTTGATGTTGGGCTATCTCGCTCCTGCGGTAATCACACCGTTGCAATCCTCATCTATTTCACAAAGCTATCCTTCGCCCTCTCATCCGGACTATGCCACCTTGAAGCTGCTAAATATTTACTTGGGGAATGGGCTATCGAGTCGATTGTTTGTGGAACTGCGGGAAAAACGCGGCTTAGCTTACGAAGTCTCTGCCTTTTACACCACGCGCCTAGACACTGCCCAATTTGTGGCATATATGGGAACGGCTGCGGAGAACACCGCAATCGGTTTAGCAGGATTGCAATCAGAAATTGATCGATTGGGGGTCATCCCCCTCTCGTCAGAAGAGTTGCAAGCCGCTAAAAATAAGATGTTAGGGCAATATGCCTTAGGGAAACAAACAAACGCCCAGATTGCTCAAACGTTTGGCTGGTATGAAACATTGGGTTTAGGGATTGAGTTTGATCAGACTTTTCAAAAACAAATCGCCAGCATTACCACTGAACAGGCTCAAGCGGTGGCTCAGCGATATCTGACCAAACCTTACATTTCAGTTGTAGGACCTGCTGGTGCAGTTAGCAAACTGAACTAATTGCAGATGGGTGAATCAAAGTTGTTAAATATACTGGCTCAAGAGCAGCGAGTTCTTTGAGAAAAGCCTAGAAATCACCGAGTTCTTTCTCAAGCTACGCAAGCTAATCTGATCAACACAGGGAGTCTTCTACCACATAGGCAATCTGAGCCAGCATGAAACGGGAGGCGCTAAGGGATGGAAATGGAAAACAGATTTGTTTATCTTGATGAGGACTACGACCGGGTTCCTGATGTTCCACTAGATCAGTTAGGTCAATCTGAAATAGATCAGTCCGAAAATTCTAATTCTTTGCATGAGACTTTGATTCCAACTGATGATAGCAAGCCTCTTGCCGGTGAATCGGCTCAAGGCGAATTTTTGCAGCCGACTGAAACTTCTCAAAGTATGGCAAATCGGCTTTTAGGATTAGGTAGCGAAAATTATCAAGCTGGACGATATGAAGCGGCTTTAGATCTGTTCAAGCAAGCCTATTCCCTATATCAAGCGACTCAGGATGATTTGGGTCAGGGACGATCGCTCAGTAGTATTGGTTTAACGTTTTACAGCTTGAAGCATTACAGTAAGGCGATTGAATATTCGCAGTCTGCTTTGGTTTATGCTCAGCAAACCTGCGATCGCCCCAGTGCAGTCATTAGTCTGAGTACCCTGGGCAACGCCTATCGCCACTTTAAAGAACCCGATAAGGCAATTGAATACCAGCTTCAGAGTTTGTCGTTGGCGAAAGAGGTGGGCGATCGTCCCGGCGAAATGGCAGCCCTCAACAATTTAGGGCTAGCGTACAAAGCGGTGAGCCAATACGAGCAAGCGATTTCTTATGAAAAGCAAAGCCTTGTCGTTGCGCGTGAACTGGGTTCACAGCAAGTAGAAGAACAAATTCTCAAAAATCTGGGTAATGCTTGCTATGCCTTGGGAGATTATGTCAATGCGATCGACTACTACCAACAGCGGCTCGCCCTAGCAAGACTATTGCAAGATAGCCGCATGGAAGCCCAAATTCTGAGAAATTTAGGGAATGCCTATTATGCAGTAGAAGACTACACCCGTTCGATTGAATGCGGCGAACAGCGACTGGTAGCAACGCGCACACTTGATGATTTGCGGGGTGAAGAGCAAGCGTTGGGCAGCATCGGTGTCGCTTATGACGCATTAGGAGATTACGCTAACGCCATTCGCTGCTATGAACAACGCCTTGAAATCGCTCGGTCAATGAATGATAGTCGGGTGGAAGAACAGGTTTTGGGCAATCTCAAAGTTGCCTGTTTTGCGATCGGTGACTACATCAAAGCGGCGGATTGTGCTGCCCAACGGCAAAATCTTTCTCGGAAGTAACATCGAAGTCTTAAAGTCTCTATTGCCGCGATCGCCCCTTTACGTCACATCAATTCTCTCCCCAAAAGCCGATAGTCCCTCTTCCCAAAACGAGATCGCCCCTTCACCCCACAGATCGCCCCACTCCAAAAAAGCGAATCGCCCTTAATGCTGGGTTTGCAAACAGGGCGATCTCGTTTACTCCAGTGGTTCTCGATCTCGGCGAATGACATATTCAAGAAGCTGCTCTGTCCGTTCATTACTCGCCGTGAGGCGCTCAATGAGAGCATCATGGCGCTCAATGGCGGCATCCTGGCGCTCAATGGCGGCATCTGTGTGTTGTTGAAACACTTGTAGAGCAGCTTCTGTCCGTATTTGAGCCAGTTGTAAGGCGGAGATATTTTCGCTGTTGCGACGGCTGACTTCTAGGGTATGGCGGCTCACTTCAATTAGTTGAGCGATATCGGCAGAGTTTTTTTCAATGGTCTGAAGAATGAGATTGGCAGTCAATTGAAGATCGACAATTTGACCTTCGGTACGATCTACTCTCTGAGATAAGTCATTCGATTGCGTCATGACGTTCGTGCTGCAACTAACTACAGTTTAAGCGATCGCAGCCTCTATCCCACCCGTTCATCGCGCCAGATAAAGAGCGATCGCCCTCTCAACTGAAAGCGATCGCCCCTTCTCCCAAACGCGATCACCCCTCACTGATGAGATGAGGTGGATCAAAAAACTGCGATCGCCCCTCTCAAAACGAAAAAGCGATCGCCCCCTCCCAAAAAGCAGATCGCTCCTTCCCGCCAAAGATCGCACCTCTCTAGAAGCGAATCGCCCTCAATGCTGGGGCTTGCAAAGAGGGCGATCGAATCATCTAGGGTTGTCTCTCAAAACCTGCTTGCGTGAAGTGATGATCAAAGGTGAGAGCAAGGGTAATTTCCATTTGCTCCATGACTTTGAAAGAAATGCAATCTGTTAATGAGTAGGTCTTGTCCGGGCGTTGCTTGAGATATTCCCAGCCTTCCTGAAAGAGATCACGCTCAATCTGAATGAGTTGAACGGAAGGACTGGTTAGTAACTGTGTACCGATTTTGATTGCTTTAGTGTGCCGATCGCGGCTTTTGAAAAATGTGATAGCTTCATCAAACACGTAAGAGAGTGTTTGTAAATAAACATTGCGAAAGTATTTACAAAATCCGGTTAAACAGCGTAGTAAAAAGTCAGAGTTGAGTGAGGTTAAACATGGGATCACTTAAAACTTATAGCAG
>CASBQE010000064.1 GCA_949127665.1 Synechococcales cyanobacterium PMM_0083 | reverse complement strand
TCGCACCTGAGAATCATAAATCTCATCCCGTAACGGGCGATCGCGTCTAAAACTTTCGGGTCTGCCAAGATAACGGCTCAAATCAGCGGCGGCAGATGATTTTCAACTCAACACTAGCGGATCTCAACCGTCCGCTGCATTTGAGCCGTTAGACCGCGCCTCACAGATCGCCTTACTTTACCTCAAAGCTTCGAGCGTAACAGTACCACCTTCGACTGCCTCCATCTGAAGCTTAAAACCATATAGCAAGCCCATTTCCACTAACGGATCTGCGTCGGAAGCCGCTACATCGACAATTTGGTTCTGCCCATCCCAGATCACAGCCGCTCTATATATTTCAAAAATGACTTCGCTCCCGTCGCCTAAAGTACCAACATCGCGGTAATGCCAAGGCAAGGCAAGATCCGTGATGATGGCAAGCGGTAAAGACAAA
Organism: Synechococcales cyanobacterium PMM_0083; assembly: GCA_949127665.1. Classification (GTDB taxonomy): domain Bacteria; phylum Cyanobacteriota; class Cyanobacteriia; order Leptolyngbyales; family Leptolyngbyaceae; genus ULC077BIN1. The sequence continues at coordinate 6,073 of CASBQE010000064.1, read as the reverse complement.
AAGCTGGTAAATCCTGTATCAATAACTGCATCGACAGTTATTTTGGGCGAACCAATACGACCCACTGCAACTTTTATGATCGCCTCACAACTATTATTAACCGTACCGAACATCATACGGTTTTTCTCAGACTGCGGCTGCCGAAACGGAAGACCGCCCGATGTCCGATCCGAATCACCCAAGGCTGAGCGTCGGGGACACGTCCGTAAAGTCGATCGACTGCCACCATAGGCGTATCAGCCACCTCAAAGGTTCCGGTTTCGATGTCGATCGCCACAATCTTGCCATGATTGCCTGCCTCGACTTGAGCGCGAACCTGAGTCTCATAAAGCTCATCGCCACGTCGAGCAAATTCCTCTTTGCTGTAGCGGGGTTGCCGAACTGTCATGGGTTTGACCTCCTTTCAACGTTATCCTTGCATTTTAGCCTGAGAGATCGCGTGTCCTAATGAACTCAATCTTGATATGACTGGCGTTGGTTACAACCAATCGTTGCGATCTCCCGCATTGTTAGCGATCGCTCACCCGCCCAATTCAGGTCTTCCCTCAATCCCAGATTTAGTAACGTTGCTGTTCAGCGGTCATCAGTAACTTTCACTATGCACCCAGAGATCTAAAAAATCCGCTGCACCACGGTTGTTAGATCGCTGCTTGAGGTCGTTTGGGATTAATTTAGTCAGGTGGACGGCCTGGAAGATCAAGGTAGCGAGTTAACCATAAGGGTTCTTTACTCTTACGTTTAACATACGCAATGATTGTAAATTCGCCATGTACATTTAACCACAATTCAAACTGGTTGTTCTTCGCTTCTGTGGCAATGACTCGCTGATTCCAGCTTTCGTGTAGACGATAAACGACCTGTTCACATTCATTAAAATCAATATCAGTGTACGCCTCTAACCACACTCTAACTTGGTAGCTTCCTAGCTTATTTTCCGTCCTTGGACTGATGACCTCAGCCGCATGAAGTAAATAGACTTCTTCAGCAATATCTGTTGAATATTGCTGATAATTTAGAACTTTTTCACTCAGATTTTCGGAAAGACTCGTTCCTTCGGTTCCTTCTGAGGTTGCGCTATTTACCTGTTGACTAGCAAGTGCGGAAGGTGCTCCTAGTTTAAAGAATGTACCTGCCTCAATAGGAGAACCCTGTTGAACTCTATTTACAAAGGCAGAGAGTAATCCACCTAGCTGCAAATTGAAGTTACGGTAGATAAAGCGGATCAGAATAGCCCAAAAGAAAATCCAAGCTAGGGTTTGAAAAAGAGGAACCCATCCAGAGTCAAACATTCCTCTTGTTCCACCAGTGGAAGGTGGTGAAGATTGAGGTAACTGAGCAATATAGAAAATCTTAAAGTCTTTCATAATTTGCTTGAATAAAAATGCTCCAGTATCATTCGTCTTTGACCAATAACCCTGAAGCCATACCCTCACTAAGAACACAAGCGATCTAACGGTTACGTTCAGCGGCAGCAACTAATTATAATTCAACAACATTAGGTTTCGTTTGTCCGCTGCAACGGTGTGGTTAGGCTATATTAGCCATTCCATACAGAACGCCAACCCAAAATCGACGCAAGGCTTCTAATGACACCAACAAATCCTTGGACTTTATAACCCAGGTAAACTCGAATTGACCACTCCTTGATGTAACTCCTGGGAACGAAAAGAAACAAACACTTGAATGCTGACCAAAACCCTTGAGTTGCATAAGTCGTAAAAACAACTTCGGGCAAACTCTTAAAAAATCTCGGCTTCTGATCTCCTATCCACAATAAGGGTTCGCTGTTCCAAGGATCAAAGCTAATAAATCTTGAGGAAAAGTTCCAGTGTGGGCGAATAAACAACTGACCCCGTTCATTCAATAGACAAGCAGCAAAACTGAAAATGCTATTGCTTGTGATAACGAGATCGCAGTTACTCAAGATAAAAAAATCAACATAGAATTCTATGTTCGCGTTTTGCATTCTATCTGGCAGTTCTACCTCTAGATCTCGCGATGTGATAGGAGAAAACTTCTCAAAAGCGGGCAGAATTCGATCTAGATCGTCACTACATAGAAAGAGAACAGGGTCTTCTAAATCGTTCCAATTCTTATCTAGCCATTCACAGTACCAACCTTCAGGAAAAACCAAGGTAAATCCCGCTCGTGCTTGAGTAATGTAATCACCTCGTCGAATATGAATTCCAATAACTGTTTTACCTTTAGAACGAAGCCTCTCTAGTCCTTCTTCCAATGAAAGCTTCAAGTCATTCACAGGTTGAAATAGCAAGCGCACATAGTCCTGATAAGGAGCAAGTAAACGAGTTGATATCTGAAAAAAACCCCACAAATCGACATTGGTGATTCCTTGCTCAAGTATTTCCGAACTAACCCGACAACTTTTTGACCCGGCAATTTTCTCAAGGTAAGGAACAAATTCTGGGATTATATCAAATAAAATCTTTTCGTTATCTTTACGCTCAATTGCAGGTGTTAGCCGACGAGAAATTGGAGCATCATTATGTCCAAATAGAGTTTGACCAATCCAAGGTGGACATTCTACTGAAGCCCCAATTTTGTGAGCGCAGATCCGCAGGAAAGCGTACTGAAAAAGTTGATTTCCAAACCGCCCCAATTGCCCTATAGAAGACATTGTTAAAACCGAATGACTAGAGCTTTCAGCATTATTTTCCAGGGAAGATTGAACGCTCTTAGCCTCTTGCTCGAAAGTTTCAAAAACATCGTAAACTCTCTCTGTTTCACTTTTAGTTGTATATTTAGGGCTGGTCATTTTCAAATTGTTTTACTTGAATGACAATTCAACTTGATTACATTACTCTAAACTTTCAGCCATTTGAATACAAAGAATGATGCAACTAAATCTTAATCGAAAAGAAGAATTGGGTCGGTCTAACGGCGAGCATCACCAGCGGCAGATCATATTGAAACGAAGCGAGAGGTTGCAAGTCCGTCAGGTACACGTAAGGGTTAGCTGGCGATCGCTGAAGTCATATTGAACCTACTCGGTGGGAGGGCAGATGATGTTGGCAGAGAAGCTCTGTGGAAATCAGCAAGTCCTAATTTTCTATCCGCTAGTGTGCGAAAGGACAGGTTTCCCCGTAGCTACTACCTGTTCAATAATATCAGCCGCTTTCTTGACTCCTCCCGCTCGTTTAATTGCCTCTTGTTGACTGAGAGCATTCTTTTTATAAGAACCTTCTGTCAATACTTGCTCGATTGCGCTCCGAAGCCTGGAAACATTTAAGCGCTTCAGCGGAACTACCTCTCCAGTCCCAGTCCAAGCAATACGTGCTGCCACTCCAGGTTGGTCATTCGCAATTGGAATCGCCACCATAGGTACTCCATAACGCAAGGATTCTAATGTGGTATTCATCCCTGCATGCGTAATCGTTAGTGCAGTTCTTTGCAACACTTCTAACTGCGGTACATAGCCAAATACCAAAGGAGATCCAGGCAAAGCAGAGAGGGCTGCTGGGTCAAAACCACCTCCTAAAGCAATGACCAATTGCGCATCCAAATCCTGACACGCCTCGGCAATGGTCTGAAAAGTGCTTAATAAACGGTTTTGTATTGTGCCAAGAGAAGCATAAATAAGGGGTTTCCCTGTTAATTCGTCAAAAGGGAAAAAAGCAGGCTCACGACTGGCCGGGTTGGAGAAAGGTCCCGTGAAGTGAAAACAAGTCGGTAAGGATTGTCTGGGAAACTCAAATTCAGCAGGTTGCTGACAAAGTTGGGCTAATTGGGAAAAACCATCATTCTCATCTTTTAAGGCAGGTAGGTTCCATTGTTGACGATACGCAACGATCAATCCAGTGATCGGCTTAGCAATCGCGGTCAAAAGTTCATAACCAGCCTTATTGCGCAACCATGCCCACCAGTTTGGATGATAGCGCCAAGAAGTATTAAAAGGCGGAACGCTGGTATCGCGATTAATCATCAGGGCGCAGCAAACGCTAATAAAAGGAATATCCAGCAACTGAGCAATGGTTGAACCACCAAAAGAGGTCTGGTCAATAAGCAGGAATTCAACACCAGCGCTTTTGAGGGCAGCAGGGGCTTCTTGCAGCAAGGTTGCTGTGATTTTCTGAAATAATGTGACCGTATAGCGGAACGCAGCCAATCCACTGAGTTGACCCAACTTCGCCAAAAAATCTGCGGTTGAACCAGCAGGAAACTCGACTTCGCCAATAGCCTGAAATTCCAATCCTGCTGCCAAAACTTTTGGTTGGGCATCCAGCGTGCCAACTAGAGTGACGCGGTGCCCTCGCTGTTTTAATTCATATCCCAGCGTTGTCATGGGATTCAAGTGACCGCTAGCAGTGGGACAGAGTAGACCGAAATGGGTCATAACTTGTTTCCTAGATAGGCAATAGCATTTGTTAATTCATCTCTGAGACAGAAATGCTGCAAGAATTCCCTCTTTAAAGACTAAGCTAGCTAACGGCCTCGATCTCACCGGACGGCGACAAACCTATCCTCAACGATCTCGTTTTTCTCCGTTCCGGTGCAGATCCTTGTTAGGCTATGTGTATTCTTTCTCGCCCTTTTCAATAAGACCTTTGATGACGACAAACAGCTTTCTTATGACATGGTAGATCGACTGTATAACAGTATGCATGGATGCGATCGCATTAAGTGAAATGCACGTCGGATTAATACGACTGTCAATAGCCAAGCTGTCTCCCCCCACCTTATAGGTGCTATATTGCTGCTCGGAGAGATATTGTTTTAGCGATTTACTCTTTTCCTGCGACATATTATGACTCTCAAAGTATATCAACTTTGGTCTTGTGTAGTTGAGATTGGAGTTGTATATAACGACATTATCATACCCCTCTGCATCAATTTGGAGAACATCAATAGGTGTCGGCCACTTAAGCTCTTCCAAGAGAGTTTTGAGTTCTTTGGCGGGTATGTTGATAATATCAATCGCACTATCTGGATCGAGGTTTTGATCCATTAGGGCTTTTTCAAGGTGAGATTTAATCGCTGATGTAATTCCCGTCGCAGCTCTATATGATGGCCACCCTATTGCGTAGGCGGGCTGGAAGCGGTTCCAAACTTCTTGTTTAACGGCATAAAGGGTTAACGTTCCTTCCTTTCCAATTGCACAATTCGCGATCTGGTGAGAGGGGTGCGCCGAGTAATTACTTTGTAGATATGGAAGTAACAGTTTGTTGGGTTCAATGAGAAGTATGTTTGTTGCGCCTAACCTTCCCATGGCAAAACAATAAATGGGATCATTTGTCTTGCCATCATTAGCTCCGACAATAACAATATTGAGTTGATACTTTATTCCGATTAATGTTGTTAGTGCTAATTGGTATTTGTTATGTATTCTCATTGTTGTTAGTGCTAATTGGTATGGTAATTGCTCAACTCAGGGGAAATAAGGATTCCAAATGATGTGAAAACACACCTGCTCATTCTGAAACACCCATTCCCATTGGTTCTTACCATTGACCCGTGCACTGGTCTCATCGCTACCCACCAGGCTTGAGCGTCTAATGGCAGCGAGAATCCCATCCACTTCTGCTTGCAGTTGACCTTTAACCCGTGACAATAAGTTGGCAATTGCCCCTTGCGACATCTCTAAGCCAAACACTTCACAAAGCATTTGCTGCATCCGAGCATAGCTAATCCCGTGGCTGTATCGCATCGTTGTCACCAACGCCGCGATGCGATTGCCAAATGGGCTACCTGGCTCCATGCCGAGTGGAACTGCGCCAAGTTGCGCCGCTCCACATTGAGGACAACGACAGCCATAGCGTTCCACTCTTGTCACAATCGGCGCAATCGGTGGAAGGTCTATTTTGTCATAGCACTCCAGCCGCTGTTGCTCACAGTTGGCTATCTCTGCACCACAGTCTGAACAGGTTTTTACACTGGACTCAATCATTTGGTCGGGATGCTCACTTAATGCTCGACCGCCACCTGCTCGACCCATGCTGCCCTTGCGCGGCTGTCCGCTTCCCGTCTCTTCGCTCTTAACCTCGGCTTTGAAGCCTTTCGCAGGCGGCAAGCTGGAATTCTTTGAGGTTTTCTTTGGTTTCTTGCTCTGTAACTTTTG
>CASBQE010000063.1 GCA_949127665.1 Synechococcales cyanobacterium PMM_0083 | reverse complement strand
CTGAAATGAAACTGGCATTTCTACAGGCTGCTGAAGCTATCACAATTGCTAATCTAGAATCTCTGGTATCGCTACCTATGTCAACCATATAGCCTGACAATCATTGTCCATACCACTTTTAAAGTTGGGTTTCGACTACGCTCAACCCGCAGACTTTGCTGTGTTGAAGCCTAATGGGTTGACGCTTCGACGGAGCTTTCGTCCTGAGCGATTAAGTCGAAGGGTGCTCAATCGAACGCATAGTCAATACTCATATGATGATACAAGTATTGGATATTTCGCTGCCAAATTAATATGTGCAGCCTTTGAAGCAAATACATCTACGTTACAAACCGCCCACCTAACTTTCAGCAACAATCCGTGATAGTATTCACGGTGACGTAAGCCGATGTGCCGTAATAGTGTGAGCTTTTATAACTAAGTTTGTTTTTTCGGTAAGGACTTTTCAAGTATCAGGAATCTTAGAGCTATGCGGGGCTGTAGTTCAGCAATGCAGGGTTAAAAAATGAATGTTTTGTCTTCAGCCAAGGAGTTACAGAAAACCCTGGATTTTGCTAAGTCTCAGGGAGCAACGCATATTGCCCTCTGTTACTATGACCGTCTACCAGTATTCGTTACTTTGTTGCTCAGGTTAAGTAATCTGGGAGTTGCTGCTCTAATTCAAGCGGGTGATAAACCCGTGGCTCCCCACCCCTTTATGCCTAGTAATCTGCCCATATTGTCTCCAGAAACCGCTTGTTCTTTTGAAAAAATTGATGCAATTATTGTTGTTGATCAATCTAATTTTCCCTGGATTTTACGCTTAATTGAACAGGTTATTCAACGTAACTTGCTAGTGCTGCCAGCAGATCCAACGTGGGTAGTTCAACCTTCTATCGCGAACCTCACTCAACAAACAGCGTGGCGCGAATCGGTTCCCGTCGAGTATGTCGCTCGTTCTGGGTTAAGCGGTCACTATTTAGAATTTGGAACTTTTTGGGGAAGGTCTTTTTTTCCAGCTTATTTTCGGTTTCGTCACTGGCTAAAAGGAGACTTCTATGCTTTTGATTCATTTCAGGGTTTACCAAAACCTAAAGAACTGGAAACCATCACAACGGGTGGCGATTTTCGCGAACACACTTATAATTTTGGTCTTAGCTCCTTTATGGCGCTGTCTGAGATGCTCAAGATAGACCAAGAACGCTTGAAAGTAGTTCCTGGTTTTTATGCAGAAACCCTTGTAGGTCAACCTCCATCTTTGTATGGGCTAGAACCCGAATCGGTTTCAGTTTGTGTGATCGATTGTGATTTATATGAATCTACAGCACAAGTTTTAGAGTTTATCACTCCTCTATTAGAACCCGGGGGCTTGATTTATTTTGATGACTGGCGATTATGTCGGGCAAGTCGAGAGGTCGGTGAGCGAGCAGCCGCACTAGACTGGATGAAAGTAAACCCAAGAATTGAGCTTGTAGAAATCCATCAGGATCATTGGCAAAACCAGTGGTTTATATTTAACAATTAGTTTTTAAGGATAGCTAAGTCTGGCGATGTTTGAAGATAATGATATTCAACGCTTTCGGGAAGATGGTTTTTTAATTGCTCGTGATTTTTTTACTCACGAGCAGGTTGGTTCGCTAATCACTGGATGGAAGCTATCTCAAGCAGAGATTCAGTCTCAAACGGGTCATCTCCAACGTTCAGATCGATTTGTTTCTGGAACGTTACCTTCAGAGCTTGGACAACTTTATCAGCAGGAATCGCTGCTCAATGCAACGAGAATATTTTTACAAGAAGAAAATATTGCCCTCTATATGAATCGGTTGTTGGTCAAGGATCGGCACTGGAATGGCTCTGTTGCGAATCATCAAGATATGCCCTATTTTCATGGGAGTCTTCACAAGTTAGCGGTGTTCATTCCTTTGCAGCCGCATAACGAAACAACGGGAGGAATGAGGTTTATCCGGGGTTCTCACCGATTTGGCAATTTAGGGGTTCGAGGAACTATTTCTACCGATCAGTTTCCATTAATGGATGTGGTATCTCCATCGCTTGAGGTTGGAGATGTTTTATTTATGGACTTCCTGACTTGGCACTATTCGGAAGAGGCGACAATATCAAGCGATCGCCCTATATTACAACTTGCCTATCAGTCGGCTAAAGATGGCTCTTATTTTCAATTGCCGCAGCCTACCTTAGTGTGTGGGCAGTGGCAAACTTCCTACTTCATTCCCTTTGGGCATGGCATTTCACAAGATGGTGCTGCACCTAGCGCCAATGCGCTGGCAGAATCGCAGCAGCGTGTTGCCGATTTAGAGTCGCAATTGCAGAAAGTTCAAGCAGATTTTGCACAATTTTTGCAGCAGGCTTCACTAAACGAAGCTCAACTGAAGCAACTTGAAGCAGATCTAGATCAGTCTAGGTCGCAAATAGCCGAGATCGAAAATAGCAAGCTTTGGAAAGTTAAGCTTGCCTTAAACCATCTAAAAAAGTTGAGTAGATTCAGTGCGCGGCATCCATAAAAAGGTCGGGCAATGGATGCGATCGCGGGCTGTGTCCCAGCATCTCGCTTAAACAGCGGCTTTTAAGTTGGGACGATAAATGATAGTTTCTATCATGCGACGGCGATCGCGAGATGAAATTCCAACGAGTCGCACATATTGGTTGGAAGAGTCGGCAAGGCAGGTTTCTAAAGCAGCGATCGCGCCATCGCCCTCATAGGTACCGTAACAGTTCCAGGAGCCTGTCCGAAAGCGGCGTTCATCTACAGTTTCGATCGCCAATCGGTAGCCCTGCGCCAAAATGCGGTTGATTTCAGATATCATTTCTGGAGTGAGGTGAGTGCTGGCGGATTGTCTGACGTAGCTTGTATGCTCTGTGGGCTGGAGAAGTGGAGGCGGCTTGCCGTTATCTAAGCTGGGATTGTAGGCGCGAAAGAAGTCGCGATCGTGAATTGTTTCGCCTTTAGGCAAGCCAGGATTGACCGTATCACCTAGTTTGCGGTTGAAGTAAAGGGATTTATTATATTCTTCAGCCAAACGCATTTCCTGAACTCGCCGCTGCTCTTGCACCAATTCGTTCCCTACTTCAATCAGATGCGGCAGGCTAAAGTCGGGCTTGTGAAACTCTGGGGGGCGTTCTGCACTGTTCACAACGCGCTGAGAGATCCGGTCTAACCCGACATCCTGAATGAGTTGGCGAATTTGCTCATCATAAAGGCGCGATCGCACCGCACCAAAAAAGTCGATCGATTGGGTCGGAAACGTATCCACCAACGCTTCAATATCTGGTCTGGCAAGCTGATCTGCTTGAAAGATGCCACCGACAATGCCAATGCGATCTTCCCGGTTTGGCTCCCAAAAAAACTTTTCCATCCGCCCATCTCGCACCAACGGAGCATAGAGCGTGGAAAAATCATTGCCCGTCACAATAATCGGAATTCGTTGAATTTGTTCAGAATCATAGCTGCCCGGAAGTTGAACGTTGGTCGGATTATCGGCAATATTCATCAACGTGCCGTTGACCAATTGGGTGTTTACGGTGTATTGAGTATATTGATCGACCCGTCCGGCTCCGGCATCAATATCATTAATCATCAGCACTGCCATTTTGCCGCGCACCTTCACCATCTCTGCGGCTTCTCGATAGCGCAACCGCACGAGTCGGGCAGGATCACCGGCATCTGGGCTTTCCAACTCTCCCGCAGACATATGAACCACATCGATGCCCATCCGCTCAAACACCAAATCGCACTGGAACGATTTTCCTTCCCCCTTGCGCCCGTGAACGCCCAAAATCAAGGGCACTTTGACGTTGGGTAACTTTAGGTAGTTCTTGGTGATGTGAATCGACAGCTTGTCAATAAAGCGAGCGGAAATATAAAAACTCATGGCACAGTGAGAAAGGGTAGCTAGATTGGCTCATCCAGCGGCAAGCGGGTGAGAACGAGATGTTCTAAGTGTTCTTCAGGGCAACATTCAATTACCGCTTCAAACGCTTCTAGTAGTTTAGCGGCACTGTCGCCCAATAGTGGACTTAAACCCCAGACATCTTCTACCCAATCGCGTGGATCGGTTTCTTCAAAAATTAGGCGTTCAAACAGTTGTTTTGCTTCAGCTTTGGAAAGAGTCATAGCAAGTGGAGGGAAAAAATAGGAAAGTTGATGCCGAAAGGTGTTGAGTTCAAATATACTCGGCGCTGCGATTTTAGAAATCAAGCATACTTGAATGGAATACCAAAAGTGGTGCAAGTTAGAAGGGCTATCCAGCTTTTTCATTCAGCGGATGAAAGTATTGAGGATGCCAGCGATCGCGCTCTGAGATTTGGTTTGAGATCACCTGTACTCCTTCCTCCGCTAATAAATCGGCCTGTTGCGGAATATGTTGAGTGAGCAAGCTGCCGTCGATCGCCACCAGTCGATGAACCGGTAAACTAGCCGCAGTCTTTTTGATGAGACTGGGAAACGATCGATAGTACGCTTTTGCAACGCCAAGCGCCAGCACCAAATCTGCGGTAGTCGCCACTTTGCCAGGGGGAATTCTTGCCACAAATTCATGAAACCGAATTCGAGTATCGTCTGACAGCATGGGGAACTGGATTGAGGTTGGGAGAACTGGGTCGCCGACCGCGATCGCTCCACTTTTGACCACCATTCCCAGCCAGCCTCGCCGACCCAAAATGCGCTTTGCCAAGCCTTTTTGCAGCGTTTCTATGTAGTCACAAGGCTCACACAAAAACGTCGGACGAATCAGCGCTTCCCCAATTTGGATGACCTGCCCTGACACAAACGGCTCCAACTCACCATCCAACAAAATATTTTCCTGCAAAATACCGGGCTGTAAGCCAAAAGTCTCAAGGGATGGCATATCAACCATCAACACCTGTCTGGGACTGCCAATCCGAGCATTTTTGTCCGCTTGAATGCCCAACTCTTGCACTAAGTCAAGGCGCTGGCACTCGATCATTGGGCATGGAGATTGAACCTTGATAAATAGCTTTGCAACGTGCATGGGTCAGAAAGAAACGCCTAGTTCTAAGGATTTGTAGGGAAAAGGGCTGAGTCAAAGGATGAGATTTATTTCAGCCAAGTAACCCCTATAAACAAGAGTGCCCTTCGGGATGGCAGCAGCAACAGCGGCAAATGCCTCAGTGATATATGAACATATTCGTGGCAAATTGCCAAGCCTACATTAGCCCGGTCACGTCATTCAGTTGGTTATGAATGTTGCTTTTAAAGTTTAGGTGCCTTACCTAAACACTCTACTGACGGTTGCCAATTAGAATGAGGCACCACGGTTTGCGATTGAGCAATCAGCGAAACAACACCACTAGGGGCGATCGCCACACCTTGAGCTTCAACGATTGAGGGGACGGGTGCTAGGTTCCAGGTGTCAGCTTTGATCGTCTGTTTGCTGTTTGCCACTTGCTGCCCATTTGCTTCTCTTTCTACCAAGTTGACTAACACCTGACTACCGCCAAAGCCATCCTCTGGACTGGTTGGCAAGCCTCCTCGACCCAACGTCACAAATCGGCTTTCTTTACGCGCTTGTCCTCCCACAGAGCAGCCCAATGCAATGCCGCTAGTAGGATCGACCAGACTCACAGGCAATTCAACCAAGCCGCGATTGGGATCAATGTTGGGCAGGTTGAGAATGACCGTGCCGTTAATCCCAAACTGAGAACTGGCGGTGATATCGCTGAAGGGCGTGAGTTTAGGCTGGAATTTTAGCCCAAAAACACCTTGAGCGGTAATGCTGACTTTGCCGCCATTTCCGGTAAAGGCGTTGGCGCGAATATCGCTGTTTTCGCCCAAAACGCCGACAATAAATAGTGCTTTAATGTCAACGTTGCCACCATCGCCGCCGCCTTGGGCTGTGCCTGCGGTCGCTGAGATCAAGCTATTACGACGCAAGAGTAAGATATCTCGAATATCCAGCTTAATGTTGCCGCCTTGAGCGCTGGCGGTTTCGGCGGTCAGGAAACCGCGATCGCTCAGCGTGACTTGGTTTGCCTTGATCTGAATGTTGCCACCCTGCCCTGTGCCCAAGCTATCGACGGCAATGCCAGCAGCTTGTTGAATGAATGCTGCTCTAGCATTGACAAAAATGCTGCCGCCACTGCCGATTGAGCCTGCTACAGTATTGGCAAACAGCCCCGTCTCTGGGTTTACCAAAGTAAACTGGTTTGCAGCATTGACAAAAATATTACCTGCTTGCCCACTATTAAAAGCGGTGGTTCGCAGTTGACCGCCTGTCGCCGCATCAAACTGATCCGCATTCACAAAAATGCTGCCGCCTCTAGATGCAGTGTAGGTTTCAGCGCTAAGGACGGCGCGATCGCGAATTTCTACAGTGGGAGCCGTAATTTGGAGGCTGCCCCCTTCCCCAATTGGGCTGCCTATATTTTGGCGATCGCCGCTGCCTGATCGAATGGCGCTGCCGATATCTGCCAGAGTGACTGTATCAGTAGCGCTAATTTGAATCGCCCCAGCATTTCCGCTTCCTAAGGTTTGACTTTGGATTAATCCGGCTCTAGTAACCAATAAAGTCTGAGTTTGAATATCGATCATGCCGCTGCTCCCTGCGGAACCTGCCGCCACACCGCCCAAAATAGAGCCATTGCTCAGGGTAATCGCATCCGCATTAAGGCGAATGTTGCCACCATTGCCTTGTCCAAAAGTAGTAGCCGCGATCGCGGCTCCATCCTGCACAATCAGGCGGGGAGTTTCCACCGAAATTGATCCAGCATTTCCAGACGATGCCGTGGTGGTTTGAGTGAAAATTCCTGTTGGGAAGGAGGCATTCGTCAGCGACGTGCTGTTTATATTTTCTGCATTTCCAGTCGGGAGATAGCCGCCAAAGTATCCACCCGCTGGCACACCCACAACGCCCCCCGGTCCATAAATACTGGGGCGAGCGCCCAATGGCACAGTCCCGCTTAGCTCGACGCGCTCAGACGCTCTAACGCTGACGTTGCCGCCAGACCCGCTACTATGGGTGGAAGCAGAGATTTGAGCGCCATCGCGCCCCAACACCGATCGCGCTTGAACGCTAATGTCACCTCCGCGTCCGGCACCAAAGGTATCGCTAGAAATGACTGGACTGACAAGGCTTGCACTCACTCTGGCATCCACCTCTCGAATCCGCGTCAAAAAATCGCCCCCCGCGATCGCTGTAATATTACCGGAGCCTAATTTTCCACTGCTGTTGAGGCTGCCCGTGTCAATATTTCCGCCTGCATTGAGGCGAATGTTGCCGCCTTGCCCCTCAGCAGAGAAGGCAAAATACCCGTTCCCGATTGTACTCAGGTTCCCCTGGGTTGAAGTCAGCGTGATGTCTCCGGCTCTGCCGGCTTGGGAAAGAGAGACGAGGAAGTCAGTTGCAATATTGCCGTCCGTGTTTGCTAAGGTAATTGCGCCACCCAGCCCAGCGCTACTGGAATAGGTGACGACGGGTCCCACCGTAACATCGCCCTTTGTGGTGGCAACCGAAACGTTACCTCCGGCACCGATGCTATCGGAGTAAGAAAAGAGTGTGCCCGTGGCAATGGTGCCGTTGCTCGTAGAAAGACTGATGTTGCCGCCCGTTCCGGCACTGGCGATCGCTTGAATATCACTTTCTGGAGCCAGCCGAATACTGCCGTTGGTGGTGGAAATCGTCACATCGGCTGCATTGCCGCCGCCAAAAGAGTTAGCCAGCAACTCATCCGAGCGTACGTCACCATCATTCGTTGCCAAGGTGATTTTACCGCCCGATCCGTTCACAGCGAAGGCGTTAATACTCCCAATGTCGAGGTTGCCTATAGCGGCAGAACCCACGCGATCGCCTGCCCGAACCTCCACCTCTCCGGCATTACCACCGGCAAGGGAAAATGTATTGATTTTGAATGTAGTGATGTTGCCATTTGCGGTTGATATTGCCACCTTGCCGCCATTGCCGCTTCCCAACGAAAAGGTATTGAGTTCATTAGGCAGTGAAATATCACCGTTTTGAGACGCAATGCGAACGTCACCGCCATTGCCACCGACGATGGAAAACGTCAGGATATCTCCTCCTACTGCAACGTTGCCATTGCCTGTCGATAAATTTACCAAGCCGCCGTTCGATAAGCCAAACGCTAAGATGCTACCCACAACATCAATATTTCCATTTCCTGTGGACAGAGTGACAGACCCGGCATCGCCAGGAAACCTAAACAGCACAATTGAGTTAACACGGATATTTCCAGTCGTGGTGTCCAAAATCACGGGTCCACCGTTTGTGCTAATGTCTCCTGTGACAGTGATTCCTGACCCTGACACACCGGGTTGAAACGTTGCCCCATTCACGGTTGTTGGTAGCCCAGTTGGGGCGTAGAGCAGGCTAGAACGCCCCGCCCTAACAATGAAGGCATTGGAGCCTCCTAACGCAGCTAAATCTGGGTCAGGATCAATCGCGCTAAAAGTCGCATCATTGCTGGTGATAGTGACCGAGCCATTGAACCGCACACTGCCCAACGATTCAACCAGCAGCGCCGCGCCATTGTAATCACCCAAAATCTCTACATTCCCAGCCGAACTAATGATGGGGTCGTACAAGCTGCGGAACTGAGCCGCCCCGCCCGATACACTTCTGACCTGAAAACCGCCTCCCGTGGCGAATCGGGCATCTCCCGAAATGATGCCGTCACTCAGCAGGCTAAGATTGCCACCACTTTGGAAGGGAACTTGACCTGGATGACTCAACGCTAGAATGTCGATCGCGCGATCGCCCTGAATCGTCAAATCTCTGCCAGACTGCGCCAAAAAAGGAGTCGTTGCCGTATCGCGAATTTGCACCGTATCTTGTGCGTTCAAGGTCAAGT
>CASBQE010000062.1 GCA_949127665.1 Synechococcales cyanobacterium PMM_0083 | reverse complement strand
CTTGCCCAAGTTCACAACACTTACATTTTGGCTGAACATCCCACCGGAGTATGGCTGATTGAGCAACACATTGCCCATGAACGGGTGCTGTATGAGCAACTCTGCGATCGCTGGCAAATTGTGACGCTGGAAACGCCGATTATTTTGAACCCGTTGACCAGTGCCCAAGTGGAGCAATTGCAGCGGATTGAGATCGACGTGGAACCTTTTGGGGATCAGGCGTGGGTGGCGCGATCGGCTCCTGCCGTATTAGCGGCGCGATCGGATTGTGCAGAAGCGCTGATTGAACTCAGTTTTAGCGGTGATTTGCAAACTGCTCAAGTGGCAACTGCTTGCCGGAGCGCTATTCGCAATGGCACAGTGCTATCCCATTCAGCCATGCAAACTCTGTTGACCCAGTGGCAACAGACCCGCAATCCGCGCACCTGTCCGCACGGTCGCCCCATTTGCCTAACGCTGGAGGAGTCTTCTCTGTCACGCTTTTTCCGACGGCATTGGGTGATTGGTAAAAGTCATGGAATTTAGGTAAGAATTAGATACCATATTGCCTGGGTTGCGATCGCGTATTCTACAAAGTGATACCCTTCAAAAAAACAAGGTCTTTATATGGTAAGGCGAGCGTTAACACGGCTATTGCTGGGGGTAAATGCCTTCTTGTTGCTGCTGGCAGTCTCTTTAGGCTGGCAAACGGGTCAGTGGTTGGAAATCAGCCCATCGGCGATCTTTCCAGAGCTACTCGCCGTGGCGGGGGTTGCCCCCAAGCCGGACGATCTAATCTCAAAGCAGTGGTGGCAAGATGAAGTGCAGTATCGCACTCGGATTTCTCAAGGGCAAACTTACAGCGTTTGCTTATTTGGAGATTCCATATCGTCTGCGTTAGGAAATACATTGGGAGATCGCACCTTTAACTTTGCCATTAGCGGCATGAGCAGCGTCTCGCTGTTGCCCCAAATGCAAAACCTGGTTGCAGCCTCAACCCGTTGCCAGCAAGTCATCTTTGCCATGGGCACCAACGATGCTTGCTATGACATTACCAATGATCAGTTTGTTGCTAATATGCACCAAGCGATCGTCCTTGCCCGTAAGCTATCCGCCACTCGCATCATTATCCTGCCTGCCTTTTACTCGACCTTGGCAGCCAGTCGCAAAATATTTTTGGCAGGCACCTTGGCACGAGTTGAGGAAATCAACGCCCTCTTGCGAAAAGTCGCCATCAATGAACAAGTCACCTTAATCGACCAGGGATTAAATTCTCTATATCAAGGGCAAGAGTTAAAAGCAAATATAACGACCGATGGCGTACATCTCAATGCGACCGGACGAATTTTGTATCGCAACGCCCTGATGCAAATCCTGTACTATCCATCTGTCTCCTCGTAAATTTATAGCCAAATCGCAGAATGTGGGCTGCAAAACACTACACTAAGCAGTGGAACGATTACCTTTAAAGCACGAAGTTTTAGCCTTGGGCGCGATCGCTGCTTGCTAGTCAAGGCTACTCAAAAACTTTGTTTGCCTCTCCACCGCTCTGTATAGGAAAAATTACATTATGACAGCCACATCTGATCGCTTTCCCATTGATTTGGGTGCTTACAAATCGATCGCACTAGACCCGACCAAACCGACTTTGACAAACGAAGAACGGGAGGCATTGAAAGCGAATATTCAACTGTGCCGTGATGCAATTATTTTCTTTACGGCAACAGGGGCAGCGCGGGGTGTAGGCGGTCATACTGGCGGACCTTATGACACGGTTCCAGAAGTGGTCATTTTGGATGCGCTTTTTCGAGGAGCCGCTGACCAGGTTGTGCCGATTTTCTTTGATGAAGCGGGGCATCGAGTGGGCACTCAATATCTAATGGCGGCACTGCATGGAGAATTGCCTGCTGAGCAACTGATGCACTATCGGGAAGCCAATTCTAAACTGCCAGGACACCCCGAACTGGGCTTGACTCCCGGCGTAAAATTTAGCTCCGGTCGATTAGGTCATATGTGGCCCTATGTGAATGGTGTGGCGTTAGCAAATCCTGGTAAAGCAGTGTTTTGCTTGGGTTCCGACGGTTCGCAGCAGGAAGGAAACGATGCCGAAGCAGCGCGGCTAGCAGTGGCGCAACACCTAAATGTGAAGCTGATTATTGACGATAACGATGTGACGATCGCGGGTCATCCTTCTAAATATCTTCCCGGTTTCACCGTTGCCAAAACGCTGGCAGGACACGGCATGAAAGTGCTAGAAGGCGATGGCGAAGATGTGGATGGTGTGTATAGCCGGATTTGCGAAGCGATGAATACGCCCGGACCTGTCGCAGTGATCAACAAACGTCCGATGTGCGTTGGCATTGAAGGTCTGGAAGGCTCGACTCACGGGCATGATGTGATTTCGGTAGAGAAAGCGATCGCCTTTCTGGAAAAACGCGGACATAGCGACGCGATCGCCGTCCTCAAAAGCATCGAAAAGCCCAAAAATCCTTACCAATTCCTGGGTATCGGCGATAAATGGGATTCTAACCGAAACGTGTTTGGCGATGCTGTGGTTGCCGTTTTGGGTCGGATGAGTGAAAGCGATCGCAAAGAGAAAGTGCTGGTGATCGACAGTGACTTGGAAGGCTCCTGCGGGTTGAAAAAAATCCACGATGCCCATCCTGAAGTCTTCCTGCCCTCCGGCATCATGGAGCGCGGCAACCTCTCCGCCGCCGCCGGTTTTGGCATGGAAAAAGGCAAACAGGGCATCTTCGCCACCTTTGCCGCCTTTCTAGAAATGTGCATTTCCGAAATCACCATGGCGCGGTTGAACTACTCCAACTTGCTCTGCCACTTCTCCCACTCTGGCATCGACGACATGGCAGACAACACCTGCCACTTTGGCATCAACAACTTCTTTGCCGACAATGGCTTGGATGATGGCTACGACACCAAACTCTACTTCCCCGCCGATGCCAACCAGATGAAAGCCTGCATTGAGTCCATCTTCTTTGATCCCGGTCTGCGGTTTATTTTCTCGACCCGTTCTAAAACGCCCATTTTGCTAAATCCTGAGGGCAATGAACTGTTTGGCGAGGGCTACACCTTCACTCCTGGCAAAGATGAAGTGATTCGGGAAGGCACCGCTGGCTACATCGTCGCGGTGGGAGATGCCGTGTATCGCGCCTTGGATGCCGTGGAACGTTTGAAGCAAGAAGGAATTGATGTCGGGCTAATCAACAAATCAACTTTGAATGTGGTGGATGAAGCAGCGATCGCCAAAATTGGTGCGTCTCCTTTCGTCATCGTAGTGGAGGCGTTTAACCGCAAAACGGGTTTGGGCAGCCGCTTTGGTAGTTGGCTACTGGAGCGCGGTTTAACCCCCAAATACGCCTACTTGGGCACCCATGAAGAAGGCTGTGGCGGGTTATGGGAGCAGTTCCCCCATCAGGGCATCGATCCAGTGGGCATCATGGCAAAAGTGAAACAGCTTGTTGGCTAGTAGCGTATGGCGGAAATAAGCCCACCATTTTTAGGATCGCGGATTAAAGAATCTCGATCATTCTCCCTGTGTGGGCGTAGCATTCGGGCAAAAAACCTTGCACCTCAAGCAGAGTCATCTGCCGAATTCTACGCCCTACGAAATCTCGAACTTGTTGAATTCTCATTCCTAAGCGATCGCGGCTTGATAAAATTCTTGCATCTCGGCAAACCACTGCTGGCGCGATTCCTCCCAGGTGTAGAACATATGCCCACCAGAGTAATGCTTTAGCTTTAAGTTGGGACGCACCTCTGGATTCAGCTTCATCAAATCTGCCAAATGGTTTGAGGCAAAATAGGGCGTAACTAAATCGAAAAATCCATGATTAATTGCCACCTGCATATACGGGTTCAACGTCATGCCCACCCGCAAATCGTCCACTGCGCCAGCGAAGCCCTGCTTCAATTCCCCTTTGGGATCAAACGTCCAGGCTTTAAACACCTCAATATTTAGCAGGTAATAGGTCAGGTCGGTTTCCACGCCCAAAGTATCGCGCAGATGGCTATTGATTGCCCCCGTAAACAGGCGATCTACCCCATCCAAAGTTGGATCACTGCCCTCATACTGCAAGCGATCAGGGAAGGGATCGATCGCCGTCATCGCCGCATCATACAAGCCCACAATTTTTTGCTGATTGCGCAATAGCTCTCTGGCAAAAGCTTCAATCCCAATCCGTCCGGCTTGTCTTTCTACAAACGAGACTGGCAATCCAATCAAGTCCGCAAGCTGCTGATAGCTACTCTGCCGTTCTTCTGGGGACAGCGTGTCGCCCATCGCCAGCATGGGAATGAAAGTTTTGCGAGAAAACTGCTCGGCTGCTGCGACATGAGCTTGGAGATCGCCTTTACTGCCTGCCCATTGAGCGCGATCGTGGTGCGCCGCCGTTGCTGCAAAAGAGGGAATCAGGGTTGCCCAGCCCGTCAGGTTGTAATCATTTGCGCCAAATAAGCTGAACTCCAGCACGGGCGAGATTAAGATCGCTCCAGAAAGCCCCACACCAAATTCCTGTTGCAGTTTACGGGCAAGTTTTGCCACTCGAAAGCCACCGTAGCTTTCTCCCGCAATAAAAATAGGAGACAGCCAACGCTTTTGCCGCGACAAAAATCCCTGAATGAATTCTCCCAGGGACTTCAAATCGCGTTCCACATCCCAAAATGCGGCTTCTTTGGGCTTATCGTTCTTGCCTTCCGGCTTCTCGCCAGATTTTTCAGAGGATTCTTTATCCGATGGCAAACTGCGGCTAAATCCGGTGCCGATCGGGTCAATGAACACCAAATCGGTGAAGCTCAGCCAGCTTTCCAGGTTATCCACCATGCGAACGGGCGGTTTGGGCAGGCTGCCGTTGACTCCAAAGGCGATGCGTTTGGGTCCCAAGGCTCCCATGTGCAGATAGGCAGAGGCAGCGCCGGGTCCACCATTGAACACAAAAGTCAGCGATCGCCGCGAGGGAGAATCCGTTTTTGCCAGATACGCCACATGAAACATCTCGGCGATCGGTTTCTCATGTTCATACAAAGT
>CASBQE010000061.1 GCA_949127665.1 Synechococcales cyanobacterium PMM_0083 | reverse complement strand
TTTTGGAAAGATACCAATCTAGTCTTTTTGGGCTGCAACCAAAATTGGGCAGAAGCTGCTCAACTGGGCGATCCAGATGAGATTGTCGGCAAAACGGATTTTGACCTGCTGACTGATCCGGCGATCGCCGAACAATTTCGCATCCAAGATCGTCACATTATTGAAACCGATACGCCCCAACTCCACTGGATTGCGCCCAAGGTTCGATCCCTTGATGGCGAAAAATCCTGGCTCGACATCAGCAAAATTCCGATTCACGATCCTTACCAAAACGTAATTGGTATTTTGGGCGTGATTGAAGACATCACCCTCCGCAAGCAATCAGAAGAAGCTCTGGCGATTGAACAGGAACGCTCGGAAAAACTGTTGCTGAATGTGCTGCCCCAAGCGATCGCCGATCAACTTAAGCAGCGTCTTAATCTGTTTCAAGAACGGAATAGCAAAGCCTTAATTGCCGAAAGCTATGACGAGGTAACCGTTTTGTTTGCGGATATCGTCAGCTTTACCAATCTATCTGCCAATATTTCTGCCGCCGATTTAGTTGGATTACTCAATCGGATTTTTCTGGTGTTTGATGACCTCTGCGAGAAACACGGCATTGAAAAAATTAAAACGATTGGGGATGCTTACCTGGCAGTGGGAGGATTACCTAGCCCACGCGCTGATCATGCCGAAGCGATCGCCAACATGGCACTAGACATTCAGCAAGAAATCAACCAGTTTCGCACCTATGAAGGGCACCCGATCTCGGTTCGCGTTGGGATTAATACAGGCTCCGTCATTGCCGGAGTCATTGGTAAAAAGAAATTCACCTACGATCTCTGGGGTGACACGGTTAATATCGCCAATCGCATGGAGTCTCACGGTATTCCCGGCAGAATTCAAGTCACTGAATCTACTTACCAACGCTTAAAAGACCGATATGAATTTGAGCGACGGGGCATTGTTGACGTAAAAGGAAAAGGTGAAATGCCAACCTATTGGCTGCTCAGAAAAAACAATTAGTGATCGCAATTCGCTTAGCTCAGCGATCGCAATCGGTTGCGATAAGCGACACCATCCAGCCCGTCTCCATAAGTGCTGGCAGGACTAACCGATTGCTGCAATCGACCAATGCGTTCAGACGTTGCAGGATGGGTGCTGAGAAACGTCGGGACTGACCGTGACTGAAGCAGCTTGGACATAAAATTGACCATTGCAGATTGGGCATAGCCAGTTTTAGCTAAAGTCTCCAGCCCCATCGTATCCGCCGCATACTCATCTTGGCGGCTATTCGGGCGGCGAAATGCCAATTCAACTCCAATATTCACAGCCGTACTCCGATCTAATCCCGCCGCTCCCACTAGCCCACTGGCAACCGCCATCTTCTTCATTTGAGCCACAGAATGCCGTCCAGCAATGTGACCAATTTCATGTGCCATGACGCTAGCAAGCTCTGCTTCATTGCTCGCCAAGGTTAGCAGACCCCGGTTGATGTAAACAAAACCGCCCATTGTGGCAAACGCATTCACTCCGCGATCGTCCACCACCTGAAAGCGATAAGGAATGTTGGGACGGGTGCTAGATGCAGCCAGCCGTTGCCCAATCTGATTCACATATTCATTTACCTGGGAATTTTGCAGAATGCGAACTTGCCCTCGCGTTAACTGCTGATTAATTTGTTGACCAATTTCAACTTCTTGTCGATCAGATAAGCTAGAAAGCTGAATTACCTGAATGCCTCGAAAAATCAAATCGCCCCAAGAAATGGCTTGAGCCACCATCGGTTGACCTACGGTTAGGAGCAACGCGATCGCGATTGAAATACTAAGGTATCCCCAGCGCCGCAGTTGCCGAGAAAGCTGAGAGTAATACCTAGGCATAGGTTGAACTCGGTAAGGGATAAATTAGCAACTGCATCAATTGGTTCTGAAACACTAGAAATCAATGAGCCAAGAATAAATGCTGCTGCCATTCCTAGCGACGCACTAAGTGACTTAGAAGTTCCCCCTCAACCTCTAAACAACCTAAAAAACAAATAAAAGTTAACGTAACCAAAAACAGTTGCCAAATTTGACAAATTTTTCGTCAATCTAATGGCAACCGTCTCCAACAAATATTTTTATGGGTGCTGCAATGCAAATCAACGGGGCTAGTTGTAACGTCTTTTGCGTCGAGCCATAACTGCCTTGCGCTTCTGCTTTTCAATGGGCGTTTCAAAATGCCGATGGGATCTCAAATCTGCCAAAATTCCTGCCTTAGAAACCTGGCGTTTAAATCTCCGCAAGGCAGAATCAATTCCTTCATTTTCGCCAAGAACTACTTGGGTCATCCGCGACAAACTCTCCAGTTAACGAACATCATCTTAACTAATTTATCATTTCGATAAAACAGATATTCAGCAATTTTGCAGTATGCTCCTAAGCTCTGTCAATCAGGCAACTCGATCGCCCCAGTTCAACAACTTCTCAGAAAGTGCGGAGTGTGAAGTGTGGAGGGAAAGTTTTGAGTTCGCCATATCTCCCTCGAAGACGCTATCGAACATCAACTGTTAACTGTCAATTATCTAGTCAGCTATTCTGATTTGCCGATTTAAACCGACCTGCTAAAAAGTCTCGCTCTTTTAAGTGCTTCGTTTTACGTCCTGTGACTCGCCTACGCCACATTCTAAAGCTGGAAGGCTTCATTTCGCGCCGCATCAGAGCAATCACCTGTTTCTCCTGCAAACCAAACTGAAGGGCGATCGCCTCAAAAGTAGTGCGGTCTTCCCATGCCATTTCCAGCACGCGATCAATGGTTTCAGAATCTAGTTCTGGTAATTCCATTGTGTTTATCCCTCAAGTCCAACGACTTCTGTGATTTCGCGGGGATGCTCTATGGTGAACTGGTAAGTGACTTCCTGTATGGCTTTTGGCTTCAGCGGCAGTACCCATTCCAGTTTTCCTAATTCACCCAGTTCAATTTGAGGACTGCTGCGCGTTAGGCGGATCTTGATGCGCTCGTTGCGGCTCACGGGCAATTGCTCTGTGACTCGCAGGGTGGTTTCCTGGTCGCGCAAATTGGTCACCAACACCCGATAGGCGTAAGTAATCAGTCGTTTGTCCTGCATGAAGCGCTTGTCTACTTTGCGTTCGACCAAATCTCGCTCTAGCTTTAACCCTTCGTCAATGCCGAGGTTCAGCTTGAATTCTTGACCGGGTGCCACATTGTCGAGTGGGGTGGTGCCCACGAACATCTGATCGCGAAAAATGTTTGCCTGACCGGGAAGCAGAGTAGCTCCAGTTTCAGGATTGGTTGCGATCGCTTGCAGGTAGGCAAAGCTGACCAGTTTAGGAATGGCGATATATTCCATTTTGCAAGGATATCTATGGCTGAAAATGGTGATTTTGTGCGGGGAGCGATCGCCCGGAATGTTGTTGTTTCCATCAATTTGAAAGGTGACGATGCCGCCATCACTGCTAGTTGTGGCGGCTACGGTTTCTGCTGCATAGGCTTGAGATACACCACCGAAAACAGCATCCTCAAAGTAATCGGCAGGAACGCCACCCATCTTCTCCTCACCTAAAAAATCATCGGATGCAACCGCTCTAGCTCGTTGCATCGTCGTCGGCAGAGGCA
>CASBQE010000060.1 GCA_949127665.1 Synechococcales cyanobacterium PMM_0083 | reverse complement strand
TTGCGCTTTCAGATGGAGCAAGAATTAATTGCCACTTTAAATACCTATGCTGGGACAACCTTGTTTGTCACTCACAATTTAGAAGAAGCCTATCGCGTTTGTAAGAATCTGCTGATATTAGAGCAGGGAAACGCGATCGCCCATGCCGATAAACACGCCATTTTTGAACATCCCAATCGGGTTAGCATCGCCAAACTAACCGGCTGCAAAAACTTTTCCCGCGCTAAGGTGAGTGGGGTTCGACAAATCGACGCGATCGACTGGAACTGCACTCTCCAAGTTACAGATTCCATGCTCTCTCACTTTGCCCATGTCGGTATCCGCGCCCATCATCTGCAATTTGTAGCTCCCTCCTCCCTATCTCCTGCCCCCAATACTTTCCCCTGCTGGGTTGCAGCGACTAGCGAAACGCCTCACCGCATGACAGTATTCCTCAAACTTCATTCGGCTCCGCTCCACTCCAGTGATTACCATTTGCAAGCAGAAGTATTTAAGGAAAAATGGGAAATCTTAAAAGATCAACCTTTTCCTTGGCACATTCACCTCAATCCACAACAATTGATGCTGCTAGAAGAATAGCGATCGCCGGATTGACTCGCCACACGCCCTGCTGCACATCCTCAAAAATGATCATCGTTGCGGCTGGAGTTGGGTGTTGCCCCGCTGCATTCACCCAAAAGATCGGATGGAAAATTTGCATTGCCGTATGAGTATCCATCGTTGGTGTAATTTGAGTAATCGCGCCAACGATAGATAAACTCACACAGTCGCCTACTGTCATCCACTGCGCCCACGCCCGATCCACCCACAAATAGCTCAAAATCGGGAATGCAAAAGGTGTTTCGTCCATCGATCGCCAGCAAACAAATCCGTGTGGTTTCCTCTGCCGCAGTCTGAAGACTATGCTGCTGAGCCGCCTGAGCCGCCTGAGCCGCGCGATCGCCATAGGGCACTCGCCAAACATCTTTCACAGTCTACGGATCAAAGTGGGTCGGAATGGGTAATTGGGCGTGAGGCATCGGCAACTCCAGTAATTGAAAGGATTGAGGATTTTTTTCTGGACTTAACGTCGCAGTGCTTTCAGTCCAAGATTCGGAAACAACTGGCTGGCAACAGAAAACTGTACCCAGGCAGTCGCTAGTGTCTCCAAAGACCGAGCCACGATCAATGAGCCTGCATCTACTGCTTCATAACCACAGTCCTCCACTAATCCCGCCGCAATCTTTTTAGCGTCTGAATCGTCCCCGCAGTAGAAAACACTGGGGCGATCGCTGCCAAATTGCCTGGATTCCGAACCAATGACTTCTGCAAAAGTAATGTTAAAGGCTTCGACCACCTTGGCATGGGGTGCAAGCTGTTGGATTCTCTCCGCAACAGAGTTTTTTAGTTCCGTCGCCAGCCCAATCGTTTGCCCGGTGAAGTCAGGTTGTAGCCCACTCACGCAAGTGATAATAACTTTCCCATCCAAAGAACCAACCGTGTGAATCACCTCTTCTAATGCAGACAATCCTACAGCCAGTAAGATCACTTCACTGTGGGCAACTGCCTCTGCGGGGGGTCCAAAACTTGCCGTTTGTCCAGCTAATGTAGCCAGTTGGCGAAGCTTGTTCTCATCTCTGGAATAGGAAAAAATCACCTGATGCCCAGCTTTAGCCCAGAGCTTCCCCAAACCGCCGCCCATATTTCCCGATCCGACAATCCCAATTCTCATTTGTCGCCCTTATTTTTCATTTGGTTTTCAAGGGGTTATCAGTTTCTTTGCATATTGATTCTTGCTTCGATGAATCCTTTAAACCTTCGCCAGTTGGCTTTAGCAACTTTCCACTGAACGATTAAATGCAGCACGATGAATGCTAGGAATGTGTAGGAAAGCCAGAAATGAAGTGCCCGTCCGACTTCAACCATTTCCGCATCCTGCGGAAAAATATCGGGCAGCACGAGTCCAAAAAACTTAACCCCATTGGCTCGAAAGGAATTAGAAAGGAGAAACCCTGCAATCGGGACTGCCCACATCAAGATGTACATTAGCGTATGCAGTGCAAAATTCTTGAGCCATTGCGGAGAAAACTTAGGTAGCCGTTTTGTATACTTCTTCCGCACTACTTGGAGCAAGGTCAGAATGCGCCAAGTCAAAAGCGCCATCGTCAGCACCCCGATCGATTTATGAAAGTCGTAGAGAATGTCTCGAAAGTCATTTCTGGGCATCTGTGCCATAGGCATGCCGACAACAAACAAAACTAGATAACAGCCCGCCATCCACCAGTGAACTGACATCAACCGTTGGAAAGCAGAGTTGAGTCTTGGCTTCTTAGGTGCAGTCTGCAATGAACTCATGCTAGGTTTCTCCCTTCATTTCGCTTCATGATGGTCGGTTCTCGGTGAAGATGATTAATTGGGCAACATCATCGCCATCATCTTTTCGAGTGCTTTTGGATCTTTGAGTAGCTGCGCTGCCATCTGTGTCGCTTGCTCTCCAGGATAAACATCTTCAACTCCAGCGATCGCGGCTTGCAACGCTTCCCGCACAACCACTTCTGGCGCAACTTTAGGCGGGGGAAAGTTTCTACTCACTTCCGTGTCTACGGTAGCAGGCATCACCCCAACCACCAGCGTACCTTGTGCTGCCAACTCCGCCCGAACGCCCTGGGTCATTAAAATTGCGGCAGCTTTGGAAGCACTATAGGACGCATTCATAGGGAAATTGACTTTTCCTAGAATACTCAACATATTAACGATCGCGCCGCCACCATTGGCTTTCAACACGGGAGCAAACGCCCGACACATGGTCAGCGTGCCAAAATAATTGACCTCCATTTCTGCTCGCGCACTCGAAAGATCCGCCGCAGAAATCAATCCTTTCAGCAATCCAATCCCAGCATTATTAATCAGCAAATTAACATCTTTGCACTCGCTAGCTGCCGTCATCACAGATTGCTCATCAGTAATATCCAGGGCGATCGGGATAATTCGTTGTGAGTCGATGGCTGTGAGATCAGCCAAAGACTTAGGATTTCTGGCACCTGCATAAATCCGAGAGACTCCTGCTGCTCGTAGCGCCTCCACATAGTACTTACCGATCCCGCCATTTGCTCCGGTGACCAGTGCAATTGCGCCTTCAAGTTGCATTTTGGATTCCTTGTGAATACACGTCTACAGTAGGATAGGCTTCCGCTTATTTTTTGGGAAGTACTTACTTTTTTGTAAGTTTCCTAAGGGAATCAGGAGAAAAGATCAGTGGCAGTAGAACCGCCCCAAGGCACTGTTTTCGTACAAACGACTCTCAAAGTATTGGGGGGCAAATGGAAACTTTTAATTCTGTGGCATTTGAAGGATGAAGCAAAACGCTTCAGCGAACTCAAACGACTCATTCCTGAAATCAGTGAGAAAATGTTGATACAGCAGTTGCGAGAATTGGAGAAGGATGCGATCGTCAGCCGAACGGTTCAATCAGCCGTCCCTCTTAGAGTTGAATACTCATTCACAACCTACGGAAAAAGTATTATTCCCGTGTTGCAACCTCTGTGTGACTGGGGGCAAGCGCATTTGAAATGGATAGAACAGGGAGAAAAATCGGCGACATGAGACTATTGTAAGCATTTTTAGTAGAAATCACTATAATTAGTTGGTGAGAATTTTGGTGGATTGGAATGACCTGTTATGTTGCCGAGTGATTTATTAATTCATCGCTATAGTGGCGAAACCGTAGTGCCAAAGCGGTTGGCGATCAATGCGGCAAATTTGGCGATCGCGGCGGATTTGATCGATCAGTTCCAGGAGGCAAAAGGCGGCACGAGGGGCGAACTGAACCGCCAACTGCTAAAACTCGAAGGCGAAGATACGGACTATCGGATTAAGCGTGGATTGGCTCATTTGCTAAGCGCCGATGCCTTCAGCACCTTTGAAACCGTTAGCCCGCTTGATCCTGCTACCTTGCGGCAACGAGTATTTGCGATCGCGGCTCAAGCTTCGTGTAGCGCGATCGCCACCAGCGCCACCCTGCAAAGCCTTGCCGATGCCCTTACTCAAGAACTGGGGCATGAGGTTTTGACCAGCCAAATTCAAGCGGGGCTGTATGCCGATCTGTCCGACAACCAAATCCTGATCAGCTTTGAACCTCCGACTCCAGAAGCCTTGCTCCATCGCTACAACCTCTCCCAAGCTCAGGGCATCTTTTATCGCGCCAGCCACATCACCTTGAATGCCCATCGCAATGATCCGGGTGAATATAAACTGCTGTTTCGTTACTTAAAATTATTTGGACTGATGACCTACATCGAAGGCGACGCAGATCACGGCTTCACCCTCACCATCGACGGTCCCACCAGCTTATTCAAACCCAGCACCCGCTATGGTTTGAAACTGGCGATGATGCTGCCTGCACTGCTCCATGTGACCAAGTGGAGCCTGACCGCCACGTTACAACAGAAAGATGCTTACTCTGGCAAAACCCGCCAAGGACGCTTCAGCCTGGATGCAGCTTGTGGCTTGGTCACCCACTATCCCCCCGGCAAACCCTACGACAGTATGCTGGAATCGGGATTTGTCGATCGCTGGGCAAAAACGAAAACCGATTGGCAGCTAGAGCGCGAAGTGGATCTAATCCCAATTCCTGGCAGCGTCATGATTCCCGATTTTCGGCTGGTTCATCCCGATGGGCGCACCTTCCTGCTAGAAATCGTCGGCTACTGGCGACCCGAATACCTGCAAAAAAAGTTTTATCAGGTGCAGCAGTCGGGGCGAGATGATTTGGTGCTGGCAATCTCGGAGCGACTTAACCTGGAGAAAGCCGGAGTCAATTTTAGCCAAACCCCGGCTCGATTAGTCTGGTTCAAAGATCAGTTAAGTCCAAAAGCGGTGCTGGAAGTCGTGGATAGAGACTGTTGAATGGCGAGGGGCAAATGACGAAACGCACTAACTTTAGCTCAGAGATCGCGCGATTTTTACAGCCTATGATGGAGTGCGAAGATCAATAGATATAGTTAGCGCACGATGAAGTATTAGGCTTTATGCAAACCGTTCAAGCCATTCAACTGATACCACTCTCAGTTTCAGCGCGATCGCAATTGATTGCAGAGTATGCCAATATGGTAAACGTGCCTGCGGAGCTTAATTCTGATTTACATCGTGCCTATCAGATTGCCGCCGTACTCACACCCGCCTTATCTGGCTTTATCCAGCATCAGATTCAAGTAGACATTGCTCAAGGCTCTGTTTTAGAGAGCGATCGCCAATCTGCTGCGATCGCCACTGAATGCGAACAGTTTGCAGATCGCTTCATTGCCTCAATGCCAACATTAGTCAGATCTCCAGAAGAGATGGAATTGAACCCGCGCAATCTTTATGAACTGTGTGGAGCCGCAGTATTTATTGAAAGTAATTCTATTTCTAGACAATTAAGTACACGAATGGGGGAACTTTGGGAAAAAATCGTGCGAATAAGCCCCTCTGCTGTCAGTCCTGAGCAGGACTTTGGACTCAAAATTACAGGTATCGACATCGTTATCTGGTGTCAACAGACGCAATCTCCTGTATTCAGTCAGCTTAAAACAACACGCGGTACTCTCACAGGAAGTCAAGTACCTAGATCAAGAAGTGAGTTGGGACTTCATAAGCACTCACTTTTTGCAGCCGCTTTTTGTTTAGGTAAGTGGACATTTTCAAGTCCGAATATACGCCGCGTTTGTGGGGCTGAATTTTGGTCTATGGCTGGACTGGACTATGAGTTGTTGAAGTTTCATGTCAAGCAAACGATACTCAAAATTCAATCTGCTTATGTAGAACTTCAGCAAGAACCACCTATTTAGAGGGATTAAAGAACTTGTTTCACGTCAAAGTTAAGCAGAGTTGTTTCACGGAACTGGAATGAGCATGTTCTAAGACCTCTAATTCCCAACTAATATCATCAGTTTTTAGATAGCGGGAATAGGGAAAGTCCTTAAAAACTCTTAGCTCTACGCCGTTTAAGTGGTTTACCAACATCCTGCCGATCGCTCGACCGAGAGAACAGGGCACTGCATTACCGACTTGGCGATATTGGTCTAGTAGGCTGCCCTCAATCATCCAATCATCCGGAAATTCCTGTATCCGTTTATATTCTTGAATACTAAGCGGTCTGTCTTCTTCGGGATGTGCTAAATCCGTTGCAGGCATCGCTGGGTGAGTCACGAGAGTTGGAGACGGCTTATCCCAGGCTAATCTCCGATAGAAACCCGTCTTACCCCCTCCCGCATAATAAGACGCGCCTAATGCTGCTTGATGCAATTCCATGGGTAGGTCACGCCAATATTGTCCAGGCTTCAGGAGTCGGTAATATTGCAGACGCTTTTCTGGAAACTTAACGAAACAATGCCCATTTTTTGGCAGTCCTTCCAATGCGTCTCTCAGCGATCGCCACTTCGGTAGCTCATATAAACCTTTTTGCGAGTGCGTAGGCGTGAGATAAGGAAGTCTTTCTCCATCACGACTACAAGCAATAACAACCCTCTCGCGTTGCTGAGGGGAACCAAAATTGGCGGCATTATATAGATTGAAGGAAACACTGTAGCCTGCTTCTTTCAGCCGATGAATAACGTAGAGGAGCGCACCGCCTCTTTGCTCCTCTTGAGCCAGCGGCAGATCGGTACTTCCTCTCATTTCATGAGGTCGATGCTTTAAGGGCGCAGACAATAACCCTCGAACATTCTCGATCACCGCAAATTTGGGTCTGAGTTCACTAATCAAATCGATGAACGTTAGAAATACGTTGCCGCGCTCATCCTGAAATCCTTGACGTTTTCCAGCACTACTAAAGGCTTGGCAGGGTGGACCACCGACAATTACATCAATATCGTCTTGAGAACTTAACCCCGCTTGTTCTCGGATGGCAGCAGCAGAGTAGTCTCTAATGTCACCAATGAGAGCAATATCGGGTCTATTGGTCTCGATTGTCTTCCGGGCTGCGGCATCCACTTCACACGCGAGAAGCACTTCAATGCCTTCTTTCTCAAGCCCCAAATCCAGCCCCATGCAACCCGAAAAAAAACTTAAAGCTTTGAGCGTGGGTTTACTAGCGGATCTTCTGGCATGATCGGTCACAGTCGGCTCAGTATCCTCTTTACATCGGTACTCGCTAGCAGATTCCGAAGCAATCACCCATCGGTTCCCAATCATTTCTCCGTTAAGATCGCCACTCCTGAGCAACTTACGGATATATTGCTCAGAGTAGCCAAGGACTTCGGAGGTTTCCTTCACAGAGAGGTAGCCAGTAGACATGAGAGGTTCGCTTGCGAAACTAAAATTAGGTACCCTATTCTAAGGAGAGGATGGCTGTTTGGCAAGTAGGCAGCGGTTTCTGCGATCGCCAAATCGGATTGATCGATGCCAGAGAGTCCAAGGGTTAAACTGGATTTATTAGCTGAATTCTGACTTCTTTCATTTTCCTTTCTTTAGCCAGTACTTCATGTTCAACCGTTCTCAATTTCAGATAGCACTATTGACTTTGGCTATTGTGATAGCAGGAGTCGCGGGATGCCGCAGCAATCAAACGAGTCAGCCGATCGCCCCTGTTTCGTCGCCATCATCATCGCCATCGCCGATCGCAATTTCGCCCGATCCGGCAGCACTACAAGCGACTTATAAACTAGCGCTGGAAAAAGCAGGTAGTGCCAAAAACCTTAGCCAAACTGCCCTAACAGAAGACGATTGGACGCTAGTATCAAGCCGCTGGCAGCAGGCGATCGCCCTGCTCAAATCTTTGCCTACCGTCGCACCCTATCAACTGTTGGCAAAAAATAAGCTGAAGGAGTTTGAGCGAGAATTTGCCATGGCTCAAAAGAAACTGGCGCAAGCAAAGCGCGATGATAATTCCACAACGACTTCAGGATTGGCAGCCGTTGATTCTGGGTCGCTTAAGGTGTCAAGCGCGATCGCAACCAGCGGAGCGACTTCAGGCAAAGTGTTCCGTGCCCCGATTAAACGGCGAGCAGGCGGCACTCCAGTGATTGAAGTGACCTTTAACGGCAATCAAACCTTTGAAATGATTGTGGATACGGGAGCTAGCGGCACGGTGATTACTCAGGCAATGGCGCAGGCGTTGGGTGCCCGGATTATTGGCAAAACGAAGGTGAGTACTGCCAGCCAAACGGGGGTGGAAGTGCCGTTGACCTATGTTGATTCGATCGCCGTGGGTAATGCAGTCGTCAAAGATGTGATTGTGGCGATCGCCAACGCTTCCTTGGATGTTGGCTTATTGGGGCATGATTTTTTTAGTGATTACGATGTCACCGTCAAGCAAGACGTGGTGGAATTTCGTAGGCGATAGTACAGAAATGTTGATTGACAACTGGCAAGTCGTGGCTGGAGTGGTGCGGCAAGGGCATCAAATTGCGTCGGGTTGGGCAAATGACAGTCCTTATCCTACGGGCAGCATTGCCATGCAGATGCCTTACTTTCAGGCGTTGGGATTGGATCTATCCAACCTATTTCAAGGAACGCTGAATATATCCATTCATCCCGCTACTTTTGTGACGCAGCAGCCGACCTACACTTTTCATCAGGTTCACTGGACGGCGGCTCATCCGCCAGAAACCTTTTCTTTTTCGCCCTGCCAGGTTAGGTTTCAGTCGCTTCAGTATCAGGGTTTTGTCTATTATCCCCACCCTGAAACGAAGCAGCGCCATTTTCAAAATGCGGACATTTTAGAAATTTTGGCACCGCCGATCGCGGGGATTGGCTATGGCGATCGCGTTGAGCTTGCCCTGAATCCCACCGAAATTTTGATTGTGAATCCTGATGAAGGCTAGGATAATGGGGCATTTGCAGGCTTGGAAATCGATGAAATTTAGCGAAGTGGTTCAACGGTTAGGCGTGTCGGTCGATCGCACCAGTCTTGGTTTAAATAGTGCCCCCGATCCAGAGATTGCTGGAGTGGCAGCGATAGACGAAGCGACGGCAGGGCAACTCAGCTACATCGATGGAGCGAAGTTTGCCGCCCAAATTGAAACCACTGGCGCGATCGCCCTGATTTTGCCCCGCAGTCAGGCATTGCAAGTTGCCGCCACTAAACAAAGCATTGCCTGGATCGAAACCGCAGAACCTCGGCTGATGTTTGCCCAAGCGATCGCGGTTTTCTATCAACCCTTTCAGCCAGAGCCAGAGATTCATCCCACTGCCGTAATTCACCCAACGGCAAAGATTGGGGCAGAAGTGGCGATCGGTGCCCATGTGGTGATTCAGGCAAATGTGACCGTTGGCAATCAGGCTTGCATTCATCCCAATGTGGTGATTTATCCCGATGCTGAGATTGGCGATCGCGTGATTCTCCATGCCAACTGCACGATTCATGAGCGCACTCGATTGGGAACCGACTGCGTGATTCAACCGGGAGCCGTGATTGGGGCAGAAGGGTTTGGCTTTGTGCCCACGGCGCAGGGCTGGTACAAAATGCAGCAGTCGGGCTGTGTGGTGTTGGAAGACGGCGTGGAAGTCGGCTGCAACTCCACGATCGATCGTCCGGCGGTGGGCGAAACCCGAATTGCTCAGCAAACTAAGCTCGATAACCTGGTACATATTGGGCATGGCTCTCAGATTGGCTTTGGCTGTGCATTTGCAGCGCAGGTCGGTTTGGCGGGCGGCGTGGAAGTGGGCAACCGCGTGATTTTGGCGGGACAGGTGGGCGTGGCGAATGATGCCAAAATTGGTGATGGCGCGATCGCATCCTCTAAAACAGGTGTGCATGGCACCATTGCTGCTGGACAGGTGGTTTCTGGCTATCCCTGTGTCGAACACAAAATCTATCTCAAGTCATCGGCAATTTATAGCCGCTTGCCCGATATGTATCAAACGCTCAAGCAACTGCAAAAACGAGTCGAAGAATTGGAACGCGATCGCAAGCAGTTTGTTGAGTAAATCTTCGAGCAGATCATTTCTGACTTGAAGTTGTAAGCTTGCCTCATTAGGCGATCGAGTTTGGTGATGCCCCACTGTCTTTTTGACTTTTGGTGCGATCGGTCGTTGTAGAGTGCTTGGGCGATTTCACGGATTTGTTGAATAAGACCCTCATCCATAGCCTCTTTTTCTAGGGAAGAATAACCAAAGCCACAGAAATGATAGATGAGTGAGTATGATGTGACACATCTCACAACAGTAAATACTGGCATATCTATATAATTCTCTTGTCAATCCAATTCTCTACCTGATTAGTATTTCAAATATATTCACCAATTAGGAGGTAAAAGTTTCAATGCCAAAACAAGCTCCTGCGGTTTTGAAAGAAGTATCTGTGAGTTTGCCGTTTGGCATTGGCTCTGCTA
>CASBQE010000059.1 GCA_949127665.1 Synechococcales cyanobacterium PMM_0083 | reverse complement strand
GACGTTGACTAGGCGGTGGGCAAAGCGAGTTGAATGGGTGTCACTAGTCGAGGCTTTTGGAGGCAGAGGTCTGCCAACGATGCTTCGTTCTGAGTGAGTCCTGATTTTGACAGTGTCATAATTAACTTGGAATCTAGAATTTTGCTTGCTTGCTTCATGACGATGCGATTACCCTGTCATTGAACGACCGTTGCAATGGTCAATTGTAGTTGCAAATTGTAGTTACTACTATTACTAAATTAAATACCAGCGATCGCCCCACTCGATCATTGCAGCATCTGCTCCTACAATTGCTGCATGTCTCACCTCTAAATCTTTTCCTTTATGACCATTGGCATTTGGATATTGGGCGATCAACTGTGGGCAGGTCAAGCGGCGCTCAAGAGTGGTGTTGACCCAGCGCAGACTCCAGTAATTTTGATCGAATCATTGCAGCATGTGCAGCAGCGCCCTTACCACAAGCAAAAGCTGGCATTGGTGTGGTCGGCAATGCGTCACTTTGCCGAGGAGCTAAGGCAAGATGGCTGGTCGGTGGCTTATTACGAGCTAGCTCAAAACTTTGAGGCACCTCTACGCGAATGGGTGACGAAGTATCAGATTACTGAAATGCGGGTGATGGAGCCGAGCGATCGCCCCTTTGCTGACCTGCTGCGATCGCTCGATCTACCTTGTCAAATCACCCTCATCCCCAACAATCGCTTCCTGTGGCAAACAGAAGACTTTGACCAGTGGGCAAAAAACCGCAAACGTCTCGTAATGGAAGATTTCTACCGAGAAGGTCGCCGTCGATTTGATATTTTGATGGAAGGAAAGCAACCGATTGGCGGCACCTGGAACTTTGATAAAGAAAACCGCCAACCGCCCAAAGGCAAACTTAATACTCCAACGCCTCTCTGGTTTGAACCCGACGACATCACCCAAACCGTGATCCAGCAGGTTGAGCAACGCACCTTTCCCACTCACGGTCACGCTGAACCGTTTCGCTGGGGCACCACCCGCAAACAGGCATTGCAAGTGCTTGACCACTTCATCCAAACGCGGCTGCCCAACTTTGGACCGTATCAGGATGCTATGGTGACCGACGAAGAAACCATGTGGCACGCGCTCCTGTCTCCTTACCTCAACATCGGCTTGCTTCATCCAGCCGAGTTAGTTGCCGCTGCCGAAAAAGCCTTCCACGAAAATGATCTCAGCCTCAACAGCGTTGAGGGTTTTATTCGACAAGTGTGCGGTTGGCGCGAATACATGTACGGGCTGTATCGCCACGTCAACAACGACTACTTTGGCAAAAACTGGTTTGATCATACCCATCCCATGCCAGAGTTTTTTTGGGATTCAGCCAAAACTGACATGAATTGTTTGCACCAAACCCTAAAACAGGTCGAGCAGATCGGCTATGCCCATCACATTCAACGATTGATGATTTTAAGCAACTTCTGCTTAATTTCTGGATTGTCACCCCAAGCGGCTGAGGATTGGTTTCACTCCGCTTTTATTGATGCCTATGACTGGGTGATGCAAACCAACGTGATTGGCATGGGATTGTTCGCCGATGGCGGCATGTTGGCATCCAAACCCTACGCTGCCTCTGCCAACTACATCAACAAAATGAGCGATTACTGCGGTAAGTGTGCCTACAATCCCAAAGCCCGGATTGGTGAAAAAGCTTGCCCGTTCAACTTTTTTTACTGGAACTTTCTCGATCGCCACCGCGAAAAACTCAAATCTCAAGGTCGCATGAGCTTCATTTTGGCAAACCTCAATAAGATGCCAGCAGCAGAACTAGAAGAAATCCGGCAGCAAGCCCAACGGTGGCATGAAGAGAAAACTTAAAACTCAGCCTCCAGTTCGCTTTTTTGTGACTAAATCTTTGACTTTTCCGACCTTTTTGACTGTTTGCAATTCTTATCGTTCACGATAGTTTTCCTCACCCATTCCACAGGCTTTCCACAGGTTTTCCACAGATCAACCGGAGGTTTTACACAGGGGAAATGAGGTTTTCCACAGGCAAGAACGAATTGGCGGGATTGTGGGCTTTTGGGGGCAATTGGGGCGCAGCGGCGATCGCGGCTGTAAATCGAGTAAAACCATGAAGAACGGTAACGGGGATCAGGCTCTAATGCCCATTTTCTCGTCAATGGCTTTTTTCTTTAATTGAGAACTAGGGGTTTCTACCCGATTGACAACTCGCCTAAGGCTATACACAATGATGCGAATTACCTCTACAGGTGCCTTGCGTATAACCAGTTCAACGACTGGGTTTTAGGCATTGGGCAATCAGGAGAGCCGCAATAACTTATAAGCTTTTGCAGTTTGTGAGTTTTGTTAGCAGTTTCTTCTACGTTTTTGGGTGCAGCGTCGGGTTCATCGCTTCTTTTACTTCACCTGCTTCAGCATAATGAGGGTTTCATAAACATGACGGTAAGTATTTTGGCGGAAATTCCTGAGGAGCTTCATGTAGCGCTATCGGGCTACTTGGAAAACCACGCCAATTGGGATCAGGATCGGCTATTTACGGCTGCTTTATCTCTTTTTTTGCTGCAAAATGAAGAGGGCGATCGCATCAGTGCGAACTTGTTACCTCACCAAACTGCACGAGTTTACTTAGATTCGGTATTTCAGTATCCGGTTTAGGGATTGTGGAGTTTGATTTCAAATTATGTGCAATTTCAACTCTGCAAGCCAGAATCTGAAATTCTACACCTACAGTCAAAACCTATAGTCAAAAATCGTACTTGCATTCAGCAAAGCCAAAAATCGCACTCTTCTTTAACCATCAACAGGCACAGAAAGTCGTGTTTAGCCAACTGACTGTCGATGACTCACACCTCAATTGCCTTATCTAAACTTGCCAACTTTAGTAAGCTAATCGTCATTTATTTTTCCAAGTCGATCTCCTCGCTGTGTGGGTTTCAAGCCCGATTTTATGCAACTTGAATGCACATCAGCTTACCCAATCCGTTGATGCTTAAGATGTTGTCGCCATCTGTCCGTTTAGTTGGGCAGTGGCAGCTTGTTTTGACTGCACAGAAACGGTTGCCAAGCCACCCGCCGTCAACATAAAAATCGGATTGACCATCGCATTTAACACTGAGTCAAACATATAAAGGGTAAGACATACCGCCAAAGCTGCAGCCGGAGCCACCATTGGGTGTAGCCATAGCCGTGCAGGATAGCGGATGCAAAAACTAATGACGGGTAACAAAATGGATGCTGTTAATGCGGCTAACCCATAGGCACCCTGAATTCCAAATACAATAATCCATAAACTGTCAGTAATGGAAATATCTTTTCCATACTCATCAAATACTCGGTTTCTGGCAAACCCTCCCCACCCAAACGTTACACTTTCACGCGCTCTTGCACCCAATATTTCTTCATTGTCAAACCTGAATTTGACTGAGGCAACCCGTTCTGCATCAAACGTTTGAGATAAGGTATCAACAACTTGTTTGTTAGGAAAGGTGCCTGTAACTCCCATGTATAGATACCAGCAAATTCCTAAAATGAGTATCCAAAGCAAAATGGCGGTGCGAAACTGCCAAGCCACAAAAAGAATGGCTAGCCCCAGCAAAAATAGGGTGTAGGCTCCCGTCGATCGCGCAAGGATGAAGGTGATTAACAAAAGCGCCATTAGCAAGCCCATCGGCTGATTTAATAGTCGTTTCGTTCCTGTTCGCCATAGGGTAATGCCCATAATGCAGGCAGTCATTAACCATACACCGAGCATCAAACCATGCTCCAGAAAGACTTGCGGTCTATATCCGCCATAGCGAATCGACTGAGATGCGTCTCGCCCTGTGTTCATTCCATAAACCAGAATATGAAGACTGGAAAAGGTGCGGCTTTCATACCAACAGAAAGGCATATAAATTAATCCGCCGATAAATAGCCCAATCGCTAATTGACGCAATCCAGCAAAACTATTCAGATAAATGCGCCCCAAAAAGTAGGGAACCCCCCACGTTACAATTTGCACCTGGGTGGTCGAAAAGCCATCATAGGCACCCAAGTCGTTCACGACAGAACTAATGAATGGGCTAGTACACCACATTACGATAGGAATATCAATCCAGCTAAATTTGAAGGAACTGATTCGCTTGGGATCGAATATAAATGTCGCTATTAAAATTCCATAACAAGCGGCTGACATTTTTGTGTAAGCCGGAATTCCAGGGATTTTGAACGTTGCAACAGGCAGGAAGAGCCAAGCAAATATGAAGCTCATAATCATTGCTTGTCGGGCTGGATATCGCCTGAAGATATACAACACGGCTGGAATCCAAGAAAACATCATCAATGAAACAAACGCATTACCACCCATAAATTAGGCTCGGCTGAGAGGGATAGATTAGACAAGTAAGAAGCATAAGTCCAGGGTAACTTTGCGTTATGAAAATGGGATTATGGCGTTAGGACAGTGGGCATCAATTTATAGAGTTATGGGACAGTTTAGAAGCATTCAGGGGCTATAAATGGCGATCGCCCCGTGGAAAGCCGCCAATGGTTTTATCAAAAAAATAAAGGGCGACAGAGTTATCAACTCGAATTTAACAGAACCACTCAAGAGCGTGTATGGCTATCCCAAAAAAATATGTTCTTTGATGCAGGTTGATTGGGAGCATATCAGTTGGGAAGACTCCAGACTGCCCCCAGGCTTCGGCTCTCCTGCTTCGCACGCGAACAACCATTGTCGGGTGAGCAACTCTTTAGATCATCCAGTGGGTGGTATTTTTTGTCCAATCTAAACTGAGAGACTGTATGAAGTTTCTTAGGGCTGTGCTGGGTGTTTACTATTCAAAATGTATTAATTCCGACTGGGCAAGACTATCAAACAGTCAGCATTCACATTTTTGAGGGACGGATTGCTGCGATCGCCCCTCAATTAGACGTTGTAGGGACGGCGATCGACGGGCGCAACAAGCTCTTGCTACCCGGTTTTGTCAATGCCCATACCCACTCTTCAGAAATGTGGCAGCGCGGCATGATTCCGCCCTACCCCTTGGAGCTTTGGCTAGCAGAACTTTACGACTTTACGCCCCTTGATCCGGAGCAGATTTACCTGAGCGCGTTGGGAACTGCGGTTGAAACCTTGCTCACCGGTGGAACGACCGTCGTGGATCACCTAGTGCTAATTCCGGGTCGAGAGTTGGAAACCGTTGCGGCGGCTGTCCGAGCTTACAAAGAAATTGGCATTCGCGCGTTTGTCGGTCCACTCATTCAGGATGAGGCGTTGGAGTCGGGGATTCCGTGTGGAGACACAAAGCAACAACACCAAACCTATTTGCGATCGACCGAGGCAACTTTAGAGTTTCTGCGGGAGGCGATCGCCCAGTTTCATCGACCAACCGCAGGGATTTCCATCATGGTTGCGCCCACGGGCATCCAGTTGTGTTCCGATGCGTTGTTTACAGGCTGTGTGGAGTTGAGCGATCGCCACAATCTTTGTCGTCACGCTCACTTGCTAGAAACAAAAGCGCAGAAACTCTTGGCGCATGAAAAATATGGCTGTAGTGCGGTAGAACATTTAAAGCGACTAGACTTTCTCAGTCCTCAAACGTCCCTTGCTCACTGTGTTTGGCTGGATGAGCACGACATTGATATTCTGGGGACTACCCGCTCTACGGTTGTCCACAATCCCTTAAGCAATCTGCGGTTAGGCAGCGGCATTGCGCCAATCTTGAAATATCGCCAAGCGGGGGTAAATGTTGCCTTTGGCTGCGATGGTGCCGCCAGCAATGATTCTCAAGATCTACTGGAGGCGATCAAAATTGGCACTATTTTACACAACGTCACCGATTTAGATTACACCCACTGGATTACGCCTCGCCAAGCGATCGCGCTGGCATCTTTAGGCGGAGCGACCGGGCTAGGGATGGCAAGTGAAATGGGTTCTTTAGAAGTGGGCAAACAGGCGGATTTGGTGCTGTACGACCTGATGAATCTATCGCTGTTGCCCCGCACCGATCCGATTGGGCTGCTGGTATTAGGTCGCCCCACTCAAGTCGTAGACAGCGTTTGGGTGAAGGGCGATCGCGTGATTGCAGATGGTAAACCGACGCGGATTAATTTGGATGAGTTGCGATCGCAATTATTCAACCGCAGTCAATGGTCAGTAAACCGCAAATCCACCACCGTTGAGCAAACCGAAGCCCGCTATCGAGCAGTGATGCAGCTACCTGCTTTAGAGTAAGCTCAGTGGGTAAACTATGTCATTAATGTAAAAGTACGGGGTTCAGAGTGTCTGTTGGCTGTAGGTTTTTGGGAGTGCATTGGCGATGACCAGTGAAATTAGCCGCCGTTTATCCATTGCAGAATTGAGTGAACGGATTCTTGAAATGGCAAAAACAGGAGTGTATCGCACTTCTATTTTTGAGGCATTTCAACCCGTTGCTACCCAGCGTCAGATTAGTCTTGCAATCCGCCACGCTAAACGGTTTGGCTTACATTCTGTAGCAAAATTGCGAGATGCAGAATTGGGAACTTACTATCAGCTAGATGCTGTGAAGTATCAGTCGTTGCAGCACACTATGCAGTCTGTTGTGCCGCTAGAGTCAGAAGAAGCGGTACTAAAGCGTATGACAGATGCGGTAGCAACCGTCAAACTGCTGGTGACCG
Source organism: Synechococcales cyanobacterium PMM_0083 (assembly GCA_949127665.1). Taxonomy (GTDB): domain Bacteria; phylum Cyanobacteriota; class Cyanobacteriia; order Leptolyngbyales; family Leptolyngbyaceae; genus ULC077BIN1. The sequence goes on along the minus strand of CASBQE010000059.1, from coordinate 22,320 downwards.
TGGCAGGCATCGGCGCGATCGCGCTCCTCAGCAGCGGATTTATTTGTCTACTTTTGGGCAAAGCATCTTTAGGCGGTGGATTGCTAACTGGAGGCACAACCGCGATCGCTTTATGGTTGCTGCAAAAAAGTCTGGCAAAAAAAATTGTCTGATCAAGATCCTGCTAATTCTGTTTTGGCAGTTCAGAAAAGTCGGTTCGTATGAAAAAAATATCCGCCCAAAAGACATGCGGTACTATAGGTTGTCTGACTTATCACATTGCCTGTATGCCTATCATTGTCACGCTTGAGGAAATCAATTACTTTCGGACAGACCTGTCAGAATATTCCGACGCGCTGATTGCTCTAGATGTTTTGGAAGACTGTGAAGGCGACTTAGACGATGCCGCGATCGCCCTTGCCATTCAATGCGGTCAACAACCAGACACTTCCGATCGCTGGATTGACGGACTCGCCAAACGCTGGCGACATATTATTTGCCAGCCCGAACTGAAAGAACCCTTTGAAGATGGACTCAGTGGCAATGTTCTAGCAGCGTTAACCACAAATACCGATCTGCCGATTAAGCTAGCAACGCCCGTTGCAATTTATGTGATCAAGATTGGCGCAACCAATTTTTGCAAGCCGCTAACAGAAAAGCTGTAGGCAGTACGGATGAATTTAAACTGAAAACCCTCACCCTCTGCCATTCGCCCAGAACGCCAGAGGGGTTTAGGGTGAAAGCTACAAAGGGGTAATGCACCCAATTAGATTTCGATTCCTTTTTCTTTAGGACTTACGCGATCGCCCCCCAAATCTCCCAATTCTGGGGGACTTTGATCTCTAACTCCCACAAAGTTGAGGGTTGGGGGGCAAACTTCCGTTGGTTTGTGTAAGTCCTTTTTCTTGGAAAAAATTACTGTGTCGCAGTAGTCACTCTGACTAGAACGAATTAAACTCTGCAACCAGCAAGGGTCTCAAATCCCTTGTGCTAAAGAGACTGAGTATGTCTATAAATTAAAGTTGGGGTGCAATATGAATAAAAGTTGGATGCATACAAGCCGAAAGATTAAGAACTAGCTTAAGAAGAATCCGTTTAGTAAAAGAATAATTGAGGGTTTGGCACCCACCTCCCCAGCTTTTTTTCCTTAGAAACAAAGCAAGAGACCGAGGTTGCCGCCTCAGAGTAAAGCTTTATGGAAGTTGCGGACTTGTTTCTAACCCCCACTGGTGCTTTAAGAAGTGCTTGTACATATTTTCACGAACAATCATTTGTTCGTATAGCTTGATCAGAAAATCCTGAGCTTGTTCACGACTCATTCTTTCCACTTGATTTTCAAAGGAACGAACGCTGAACTGTTGCTCAAGAGAGAGATCCATAGGCTGACTCATAATTTACACTCCAGTATTAGAGAATACACAGTCACAAAGCCGCAACTCGCCAAAAGACAAGCATTGACTTATGAATATTGACTTAACCAATAAACAACAAGTTCAATTTAGAATCTAAACTGAATTTGTGTTCAACTAACTATTACAGAATATAACAAATGTTTGACAAAGCGCACACACCCCTTGCGGAGTATTTTCGATCAGTCTTCCTGTACATTTAGAGATCACAGGGTGAAAGCCTGACGTTTTTGGGCATTTTGGCAAGGGCAGGATAGCTCAATCCGCGATTTTCCTTTTTTCTCCTAAACAATTGGAAAGAGTTTAGAGCTTTCAAGCTATCGATTATGTGAATTAGCGAACAAAGTTGAAGATTTATAAAAAATTTAGGCGTTTGTGGCTAAACCAGCTTGGTCAAAGGGGAACTATAAAGGGGGAAGTTACCGATTGAGTCAAGATAGTAAATTGCTTTCAAAGGCTGACGATGAATGCTATGCAAGAGCTGCCCGAATCGATCTCTCTACTAGACATATAGTGATCGATTATGTTTGTTCAGATGAAGTTGGAGCGATCGCATGGATGCCCAAAGTTATTCGCTATTTCATGAGTTAGAAGCATTTACATCTATGCCACCTTATCTGGAGGATGCTGAAGGAGCAGTGTGCGGGAGCCATTCAAAATATGGTTGAAGCAGGATTAGGACTGGCACTTATACAAAGCTTAATTCAACCGCTCAATGGCACAATAGCGGCAACAAGTTTTCCAATGGCAAAGGATTCTTTGTGGGGAAATTGTTCTACATTAATCCTGCCAAAATCTTTACAAGTTGAAATTTAGCAGTATCAATGGAGATTCGGCTTGTGTTTTATTTCACGTTCAGTTGTCGGCTAGGTTTGCATGATTCATGGTAGTCCTTGAGCCTACTGTCTTAAAGCCACCCCGGTGGCAGCGTACCCGATATTCACCATTAGTGCGCCAAATGGATGTTGCCATGTCGTCAGCGCAACTCATGATTTACTTATGGTGGGATCAGACTTTTCCTCGACAATCTGATCGCTATCGCAACCGTCGCGCTCAATGGTTGGTTGGCACTCTGTTAGATCTCGGACCCACTTTTATTAAGTTAGGGCAGGCTTTATCTACCCGTGCTGATCTCCTGCCGCCGGAGTATGTAGAGGCGTTGACTACGCTACAAGATAAGGTGCCAGAGTTTAGTGCTGAGGAGGCGATCGCCACGGTGGAAGCAGAGTTAGGCGCTTCTATTTATTCGCTTTATCGGCAGTTTGATTTGATACCCATTGCGGCGGCTAGTTTGGGACAGGTGCATAAAGCCCGGTTACATACTGGCGAAGAGGTGGTCGTCAAAATCCAGCGCCCAGGATTAGAACGACTATTTGATTTAGACCTTAAGGTGTTGCGGCGGCTGGTGCGTTTTTGCGATCGCACCTTTCCGTGGGTTCGCCAATATCAGTTAGAAGCGATTTACCGAGAATTTGCTGAGGTTTTATATAAAGAGATTGACTATATCCAAGAAGCAATCAATGCCGATCGCTTTCGGTTCAACTTTCGGCAGCATCCTCGCATTCTAGTGCCCAAGATTTATCCCAAATACACGACCCGCAAAGTGTTGACGATGGACTATCTGCCGGGGATAAAGATTAGCGATCGCCAAAGCCTAGAAGCCTGCGGAATTAATTTGAAAGAAATTAACCAGCTAGGCATTTGTAGCTACCTAAAGCAGTTGTTGCAAGATGGCTTTTTTCAGGCAGATCCTCATCCCGGCAATATGGCAGTCAGCCCTGATGGATGCTTAATTTTTTATGACTTTGGCATGATGGCAGAGGTGCAGCCGATCAACAAAGACCAAATGGTCAAAACTTTTTTTGCGGTATTGCGGAAAGATACTAACGAGGTGATCGACACGCTAACGGATATGGGGCTGATCGAACCAGTTGCCGACATGGTACCTGTTCGCCGAGTTACGAGCTTTTTGTTAGAGCAATTCACCGACAAGCCCATAGAACTGCAAGCCTTTACCCAAATGCGAACTGAACTCTATGCATTGTATGAGCAGCAGCCTTTTCGCCTGCCGCCTAAAATGACGTTCATTTTGAAGGCGCTCACCACCTTAGATGGAGTCGCCCGTACTCTTGATCCTGATTACAGCTTAATGATCGCAGCGAAGCCTTTTGTAAAAAGTCTTGCAGCTAGTAATCAGGGAAATAGTGGCATTGTTGAGCTAGTGCGTCAAGCCCAGAAGTTTGTTGTGTTCAAGCTGCGTCAGCCCAGTTCTGCTGACCTTTTGCTACGCCAAGTCGAAGAACAACGAGAACAAGAAGAATTTCAAAGACGGATGCAAGTGTTAGCCAGCGATCGCGCTGCAAAACACCTTAGTCTTTCGATCCGCTGTCTTATCTATGCTTGCATCACCGGATTCGCCCTACTATCGGCAACTATATTGCTGGTCAATGGCTATGCCAATTGGGCGATCGCGATATTTGCGCTAGCTAGTTTTGGAGGAGTTATCTTACTTCGCGCTCTGTTTAAACTAATCATTCAAGATCAGTTTAGCCAAATAGTCGGAAAATAAAGTACGACTCTACACTTCTGATTTCTATCCCCCTATTCCCTGCTCCATGTTCAAAGTTGTTACTCCCGGTTTTTCTCAAGAGTTTGAGCGATGGACAGAAGCACTCAATGCTGGCAAATCTCTCATGCCAAACTGCAAGTGGACAGAAACCGTCAAGATTTATCTGTGTAGTGAACTCGTATGGCTCTATAGTCGGGAGTACAAATATCCGCAATACATTGGTGCTGGCAACTACAACTTGCTAGCCAAACTTTTTATTCAAGAAACGTTGGAAGACGCTGAACAAACAAAAAACGGTGAACAAGCAGATTCCAATGAAAGCTTGTCCCCCGATTAATTTATAGACCGCTTAATCAAACAAGCGCTTAATCTGAATCCGCATCTTTCTTATCGACAATCACCACAAAGTTTGCTTCGGGAGACTGCTGTTTGAAAAACAGAAGATGACCGTCTGCATCAGAACGGCTGCGATAGCGTGCAACAATCACCAATTGCTTGTTGGGCATCAGTTGGGCGATCGCCCAACGATTGAGGCGCTGTTTGTAAGACTTTGGTTCAAGGTCAGACGCAGGGCTGTTGATCTCGGCGTTAGATGTCATAAAAGTTGCGTCTTCTGTAAAGAATATAAGCGTTAGCAAATTTGTTGACGGAAGTATGCGATCGCCATACATTCACAATTCAGCAAAAACAATCAAAATCAGCCGACTGTCAAGATTATTTATCAAATCTGAACAATCGAATAATGTGGGGCTTTGGGCAGCAAGGGAAATAAAGCGAACAAGCAGGGCTTTTCCTTAAGAAGAGAAAGGGATTGTTATACCCACTGAACCCCCATCAAAGCATCCTTCACTACTGATTAAGTATAAAGTTTTTGTAAGCAACGCAACTTAATTCAGGTTGAATTCTGCTAGAGCAGGAAGAAAATTTCGATTTTCATGCATAGAGCGACTCAGTTTAATTAAAGCAAAACGGTTTAATGGGCTGAGGTCGAACCATTGAGTGAGTGTTAGTTTTGCTCCCACTTCGTCTATTTTCTCTTGAACGCTGGCAGGAATTTGATTTGCATTTAACCAAGGCGGCTCTGAATCAATTGGCAAATCAGCGGCGGCAGTTCCCGTTCGCTCTTGCACAAGGCGATGTAAGGACTCCCGGTAGTGCTGAATTTCGGCATCAGTTTCACAGGGCAAGGCAACAATTTCAGCGCGATCGCTCGGCTCAAACTGATGCCAATGCTGCAACTTCAGCTTTACGCCACAAGTATCAAGCTTCAACCGAACCTGCATTGGGATGCAGCGCAACGACTCAACAAAATCAGATTCAAAGGCAAAAAAATCGCTCATGGTGCATCTCCTTAGTTGATCTCCTGAATCATCTCTCTCACCTTTTTTGCGGTCGCGGGAGCTAAAAGCACTCCATTTCGGTAGTGACCGCTAGCAAGGATGACGTTGCTATAGCCCGTTAGCAGTTCGATGATAGGAGCAGGGCGACCTTCAGGACGGGGACGCAACCCAGACCACTGTTTAATGATCGTAGCGTTTTTCAAGGCGGGAACCAGCGCGATCGCTTGATGCATCATCGCTTCTAGGCTATCGGCGCTGGGCTGCGGAGTTGCACGATCCTGTGTTTTGGCATCGCTAAACTCTACGGTTGCGCCAATCCAGTACGCCCCGTTGCCTAATGGCACTAAATTCACATCATTTCCGGTGATTATGGGCTGCTGTTCAGGCAATTCCACAGGATTCTCTAGCGCAATCTGCACGGCTTGACCGAGCACAGGACGAATATCTACAGGTTGTTGAAGACTGGCAGTGAGGCTGGATGAGCCTAATCCGGCTGCAATGATCAACCAGTCTAAATTGATGGTTCCAGTGGCGGTGTGCAGGCGATAGAGTTTCCCACTATTCTCCTGAATCGAAGAAGATTCTAGCACCACAGGCGTATTGAACTGAAAAGCGACTCCGTTACGTTCGGCGGCAGCGACTAACGCTAATGTGAGAGCCGTTGGATCAACTTGACGATCGCAGGGTGAATAAACAGCACCGATCACCTGGTCTAAGCTGAGATGCGGATAGGTTGCTAACAGATCAGCGCGATCGCAGAGTTCTAACTGCAATCCTTGAGAGCGGCGAATGGCTGCTAGCGATCGCCAGCGATCGAGATCTTCTCCAGCAAAACAAAGCCGCAAAATTCCTTGACGATTGTAAGGAATCTTACGGTTTGTTAGAGCTTCTAGCTGAGGAATCCATTGGTCATAGGTTTGAATGCCCATCAGCCGCATTTTTAAGTTATTACCCTTGGGCTTTTGGCTAATAGCTGCCATTAAAACCCCAAGAGCAGCACCCGTGGAAGCTTGGGCAGGCGCTTGTCGATCGAACACGCTAATTTCCAACTGGGGAATTTGGCTCAATTCGTAGGCGATCGCGGCACCTACAATCCCACATCCAACAATGACAACTTTCACATTAAGCTGGCTACTCAACCGCTGGCGCAGTTTGAAAGCCCTCTAGTGGTGCTTGCTCATTCAAGGGAACGTCTGGCATCTCCGGCTCAACATCGGGTTGCGTGGGCGCTAGCAACTCCTGCAAAAAGCTAGTTTCAGGTACTACAACTGGCTCCGGTGGTTTTGGTTTAGGACGGGCAGCTTCGGGCACTAGCGCTAAAAACGCATCAAAGTCTTTCACGGCGGCATTATATTCACGCTGGGCAACAACCGCATTTGAGTTTTGCGCGGCGAGATCAAGTGCCGTTAAATCATCAAAAACTTCTTTAGCCAGCTTTCGGGCAGCCGGTTGAGCATCGGGCAGCAGGTTACGAGAAACGTTCTGCATTTTGACCCGCAACTCACCCAAAGGACCATGAATCAAGTTTCGGGCGAAAGTCCAATCTCGCTGCTGAACGAGCGTCCCCAACTCAGGCAGGCGATCGCGCATTGCCTGTAACTCCGTTGCATATCCCTGAATTTGTTCTAACTGGTCAGGTACATAAGTTAAAGGCTTCTTAACTTTGGCAGCCTCAACTCGCCCTACCCCAATTGCTAAAACCATTAACAAAACCAAAGCGGCTGACACTATCGAGCGAATCTTCACCATGACTTGTTGACCCAATCTTGCCGAATGAATGACCTGCCTATTTGATAGAGTCAAAGTAAGCCACATACATTATCGCTTAAAGACTCTACGTCAAGAAGTGTATATCAAAACCGCTGCCCCTGCCTTAGCTCCCTTGCGGCTAGACTATATGTTAGACTCCACGGGTCTTTGGGTTTGTTGCTGAGGTTGAATATGGTGAAGGTGGTTGGTCGTCAGTCGTTGGGTCGTCAATTGGTTTATGACATTGGGGTCGAGCGCGACCATAATTTTGTGCTGGCAAATGGATTGGTGGCATCCAATTGTTTTAATAAATCCCACTCGACGGCGTATGGCTATGTGACCTACCAAACTGCTTACCTGAAGGCAAACTACCCCGTTGAATATATGGCGGCGCTGTTGACGGCAAACAGTGGCGATCAAGATAAAGCTCAAAAATATATTGCAACCTGTTTTGCAATGGGCATTCAAGTGCAACCGCCAGATGTGAACCTCTCTGGAGTTGATTTTACGCCGACCGGAGATGCCATCTTATTTGGGCTGGGCGGGGTTCGCAATGTGGGTTTGGGGGCGATCGAAAGTTTGTTGGCATCGCGAGAATCGGAGGGATTGTTTAAGTCGCTGCCTGATTTGTGCGATCGCGTGGATTCTCGTGCCGTCAACCGAAGAGCCTTGGAAGCCCTAATTCACTGCGGTGCCCTCGATCAGCTAGACCCGGATCAAAACCGCAACCAGTTGATTCACGATCTAGAACTCATTTTGGATTGGGCACAGGCACGATCGCGCGATCGCGCCAGTGGGCAAGGCAACCTGTTTGACATGCTGGGCAGCACATCAGCCCCAGTCAACGTGTTTGAATCGGCTCCCAAAGCCAATCCCATTCCAGATTTTGCTCAACAAGAACGGCTGCGATTAGAAAAAGAGATCATCGGCTTTTACATTTCTGATCATCCCCTCAAGCCGCTGCAAGCCGCTGCCCGGATGTTGGCACCGATTAACCTGAGTGACTTGCAAGACTATGCCGAAGGTTCCTCAGTCAGCGCAATCGTCATGTTAACCAGCCTTAAACCGGTGACCACCAAAAAGGGCGATCGCATGGCAATTATCACGATCGAAGATTTGACGGGGAACGCCGAATCAGTAGTTTTCCCAAAATCTTACGAGCGCATTAGCGAAAAGCTGATCGTGGATGCGCGTTTGATGGTGTGGGGCAAAATTGATCGGCGGGATGATCAAGCGCAATTTATCGTAGAAGACGTGGAACCCATTGAAGCGGTTCGTATGGTGATGGTGGAGCTAGCGCCTAAAGTTGCCAGCGATATTGAACAACAGCATCGCCTCCGCACGGTGTTGTTGCAGCATCGCGGTGAGGACGATCGCGCCAAGGTTCCCGTGGTGGCGATCGTCAGCGCCCAAGATAAACGCCATTTTGTCCGATTTGGTCCTCAGTTTCGCGTTCATGATCATCAAGCTGCTGTCAACGCTTTACTCAAAGCTGGGTTTCAAGCGAGCATTTCTTCTCTCACCGCCACTGTTTAAGCGATGCTCAATCTGTAATGCCCTCAGATCCCTTGAGCAAGTTTGGCAACGCTGCTGAATGAGAACTAATGTAAAAGACTGTCTTGCTTGCGGGGCGGCTCCTATACCCGTCCATTAGGCAATGGTTCTAAACGCGATCGCGGGTTAAGGCAAAAATCTAGATACAATGAAATGCTGCCAGTAGAGATGAATTCATGACCACGTCCCCGTCGTTTGATGCCTCTGAATCACTCCGCAATAGTCTAAATCAATTGCTTGATCAACTTCCGCAGACCAAACACGGGGAACTAATTCAGTTGGCGTTAACCACTCTGGTCCGCATGACCGAGGACGAAATCGATCGCCTTGACTGGAAAATTTTGAATGCTTCCCTGCAAGATATGGAACGCGCATTCAAAGTGCTTTATCCCTATCGTCACGTTCGCAAAATCTCTATTTTTGGTTCTGCCCGCATCCCATCTGGCACAGCAGAATATCAAATGGCAGCAGACTTTGCCCGTCGTGTTGCCGATCTAGGATTTATGGTAATTACCGGCGCGGGACCTGGAATTATGCAGGCTGGCAATGAAGGAGCCGGACGAGAGAAATCGATCGGATTAGGGATTCAGCTTCCCTTTGAACAAGGGTCAAACCCTTTCATTGAAGACGATCCTAAGCTGATCCCCTTCAAATACTTTTTTACCCGAAAACTATTTTTCCTCAGAGAAAGCGATGCCCTTGCCCTGTTTCCGGGTGGCTTTGGCACTCTAGACGAAGCATTTGAATGTCTTACCCTTTGCCAAACGGGCAAATCACTGCCAATTCCGCTGGTGTTGATTGATCGCCCCGGTGGCGACTACTGGCACGATTGGCTAGAGTACGTGCAAAAACAACTGCTCAAGCGTGGCTTAGTCAGTGCCGCTGATTTTAGCCTATTTACCATCACCGACCAGTTAGACGAAGCTTGCAATATTATTACCCGCTTCTACAGTGCCTTCCATTCCTGTCGTTATATTGGCAATCGCCTAGTCATGCGCCTCAACATCGAAATTTCCGATGAAGCTGTAGACCATCTCAACCATAGCTTCAGCGATATTTTGGTTAAAGGAGCGATCGAAAAGAGCCATGCTCTCCCTCAAGAAGCCCAAGATATGTCGATTGGTAAATCTCGCCTGCTGCTGCACTTTAACCAGCGCGACCTAGGACGGCTCTACCAAATGATCAATGAGATTAATCGCATTGGCATAGAGCCTTCTGAAGATATACTCCGCCCAGAACGGAAATAAAAGGAGCTAAGCGATAGGAGCTAAGGGTCAGACGGTGTTTGCTATGCTAGCTTGCGCAATCTTTCCAACTCCTAACCTCTGACACCTAACTCCTAATTCTTGGGACTCGCCACAGGCGTAGATACCCGCTAGAATAGGCGAAGGTTTACTACGGCGTTGGTGACTACCAATAATGTTTTATGATCTATGCCTTCTGAATACGGGAACTATGAAGTCTGGCGGCAGTAGACCGGGCATGTAACTAGAAATAGTCATGTAATCCCGGAAACTTAAAGCACAGGCGATTGGTACCCACCTGGTCTAGCACCAGGTCAAAAACTGAGGTAAGACGGCGTTGCGGTAAACTCATTAGCTTTTTGAATTCCTTTGTTCGTGTTGGACAGAGGAATTTTTGATGATATTGAGCTAGCTTATTGAGCAATAGGTTTAAGGAAAGAGCAGGACATAAGCCGGGTTCTGTTCACCTCTAAAGGGGACGGTTATCTATCTAAGGCGGTTGTTGCCAAACGCCTCTAGCGGACTCGCAAAGATGCATTGCATCCCTGCCGGAGCGGGAAAAAGACCAACCCTAGCTCCTACTGCCTTGCATCCAACCGGGGTTTACCTAGCCAGCACTTCTCAATGCTGCTGGTGCGCTCTTACCGCACCCTTGCACCCTTACCTGTGAAAAGGGGCGAGACGTGAGGTGTGAGGCAAAAGGGGTTTTTCCTTTGCTCCCATCCCTCAGCGTCTAGCCTTTGTTCCATCGGCGGTATATTTCTGTGGCACTATCCTCACGATCGCTCGCACTGGGCGTTACCCAGCAAGTTTGGTCTTTCGGAAGCCCGGACTTTCCTCGAATTGCATCGCAACTCGCAACCATCTCGCCTACTCTTTCCAAAACTAGTGTAGTTGAAGGGGCTAGGGATTAGGAAATAGGGTCTGCTTCCCATCCCTAATCCTTCGGATTCCAGGGTACTCCAGCGTACCAGGGCAATTTTTTCAAAATGAATTTACAGCGTAGTTGAATGCGATCGCCCTCTGCACTGTAAGTCGAGCCAATTAGTCGCAACGCTAAATCTAAGCTAAACTCCAGCGGGTCTATCCTTGCAACAAAGCGGGCATATTTTTTCTTGGGGGGATCATCTTTACTTTTTTTAAGCGCCTCAAAGTCTAGCAACGGTTTGCTCACTTCCATTTCCAGCGCGACAGCAGAATCCTTATCGCTCGGCTCTTTTCGCTTCAAAACATCCTCTGCGGTGATCACTTCTTTTAAGGTGGCACCAGAAGCAACGGTACTGAAAACCTGATTTTGAAACAAATCCAATGTTGTGCCAGGAACGAGACGGGTAACGCGGCGCGATCGCCCTTGCAAATCGGTTGTGGCGCAATAATCCCAATCGATGTAGATGGAATGGGTCTGTGATTTGTTGGTCACCTTGACTCCAAACTGTCTGAGCTTGTCATCTTTGCCGAACTCGTAGCGCTTCTCAAAATCAAAACCAATGCCTATGATGTCCTCAAGATTTTGGTCGGTTAACTGCTGTTTTAAAGAGTCATCATCCAAAGAAACTGTATATTCATCATTGAAACTGCTCACAATCTTGGACAGCGCCAAGGCAATGCAAACGAGGTAAATTGCCAAAATAATTGGATCTGCGGGTCTCATCGAGAATTGCCTGACCCTCCAATCTTTTTATCCGATTTTTTATCAGAATTACTGGGAGACTTTACGGCTGACATATTGTCGAACCAACCCCGTTTCCAAAACAAAGTCACCATTGTGATCGCGATCGCCAGCATCATCGCTAAACAGAGAGGATATCCCCAGTAGGCATTCAACTCTGGCATATTCCAGGGCGACTTTTCGGTATTAAAGTTCATGCCATACACTCCGGCAATAAACGTCAATGGAATAAAGATAGAAGACGTAACCGTCAACACCTTCATCACTTCGTTCATTTTGTTGCTGACGGACGATAGATAGATATCCATCAAGCTAGAAGCCAGTTCTCGGTAAGTTTCCACCATATCCAACACTTGAATCGTGTGGTCGTAACAGTCCCGTAAATAAACCCTTACATCACTGCTAATCAAGTCACTACCATCTCGAATCAAGGCATTAATAGCATCGCGCTGAGGCCAGATTGCCCGCCGCAAGGTAAGTAGGTCACGTTTAAGATCATGAATCTTTTGTAGGGTTTGACGATTAGGATTCGCCACCACCTCATCTTCCAAGTCTTCTAGTTGTTCACCGTAGATTTCTAGCACTGGAAAGAATCCATCAATAATGGAATCGAGCAGAGCGTAGGTCAGATAATCAGCACCATTACAGCGAATTGCGCCTTTACTGGTGCGAATGCGCTCTCGAATCGGACCAAAGCTGTCGTAGCGGGGTTCTTCTTGAACCGTGAGCAAGTAGTGCCTGCCTAAGATAAAACTGACCTGTTCACTTTCAAATGTTTCTTCATCATCGCGCAGGGTGACCATCCGCGCGATGATCAACAGTTGCTCTGGGTGTTCTTCCACTTTAGGGCGCTGCGGCACGTTGACCACGTCTTCTAACACGAGTGGATGTAGATTAAAGACCTGCCCCAATCGCTGCATGATGTCTTCGTTGCCAAACCCTTTTACATCCACCCAGGAGATTGATTCTGTGTCGAGATAGGGGATAATTTCTTCGGGTGTGGCTAGCTCGCAGCGACTCGCATCCTCTTTGCAGTAGTCAATCAAAGTGATAACGGGTGGTAGCGCTTCGGGGTCAATATCGAGCGTACCTGGCATCTCGCCAGGGGTGTGATAGTGATAGTCAATGTAGGAGTTGTCGTCTTCAAGGTCGGGAGAAACTGTTTGGATAACGAGGGGGCGCAAGCGTTGGTCTACCATGCAAGGAAACCTCTAACAAATTTTCAAGAAGGACGATCGCTTAAGCATCTCTCATTGCCAGTGTACAGTTGCTAAGGCGAATGGAGTTATTGCGATCGCAACAACTCCTTACCATTTCGCACCGCAACTAGGTTCACTTTAAGCGGACCCGCTGTAAAGATAGTTTCCTGAGCGATCGTTCTTAGCTCGATTGTTTCGTTATAACGTTGCACTTTTTCGATAAATGCCAGTAGATCTTGGACTCGCCCCTCGCCAATTTGCACGGTATCCGTCAAAATTCCCAAACGACGCGCCCGAAATCCTGCTGCGGTTACCAGAAGATTAATTCGCTGCTGAATTTGAACTTCACTGAGGCTTGCTGGATTAAGAGATGTAGCAGAGATCAGATCTCCCTCTCGAAAAACAACCTGATTGGGCGCAGCTTCTGCAAAAACTTGAACTAAGTTTTCTCCAGTGAGATAGTTGGCAGCCGCAGAGAGGCGCACCACATAATCTTGTCCGTTACTCACTTGTTTGATCAGCTGATCCACTTCGGCTTTGGTAATTTGAATGATTTGCCCCTGCGGTTTCGTGCCGGGTCGCACAAGCTCAGTGGCGGATCGATTCGCTTCTCGCAAAAGCTGATCGATCGCGGCTTGAGTAGAGCGCGGGTCAAGAATCCGAACGACCGCCGAAGAGAGGACTTGCCCCCGCTGGATTGCCACATTGCCCCGGCGCAATCCCTCCGCTTCTCGCTCTAGCTTGCCAATTTCTTGCACCAAAAAATCTTGCTGAGCTTCTAGCTGTTTCAGTCGTCCTTCTCGCTCACCAATCACTGCATTTTTGGCTTTAATTTCCTCTTCTGCCACTGCCACCACTCGACCCTGCTCTGCTTGCAGTTGGCTAATATTTGAGCGAAATTGCAGTACTTGCTCAGAAATGGTGGCGAGTTGACTGCGGTTTTGTTCGAGGGTTCGTTGCACTGCAACGCGATCGCTCATGGCGCGATCGCGTTGGGCGATCGCGCTTTTTAAGGAGCCGCCAATGGTTTGGATCTGTTTTTGAGTACTCGCTAATTTTTTTTGGGCAGCAGTTTCTTGGGCTTTTGCCCGGTTCAATTCTGCTTCGGTGCGGTTCTTTTGAGCTTGAGCGTTTTCTAGCTGGCTTTTTGCACCGTTTAGGTCAGCGCGGGTGCGCCTCAGCTTGCGTTGAATAGCGCTTAACTCAAATACTCCAGTGCGGAGTGGACCGCTAGTGGCAAATAAAATTCCTAAGGTGGAAGCAGCAACGACAATCCCGGTCAAAATGGTGATCAAGGTAGCCGTGCGGCGAGGGCGCAAATTGAACAGGCTAAGGCGAGCTTTGCCGACCTTTGTGCCGATGCGATCGCCTACCGTAGCAATTACACCACCAATCACCAAAATTGCAAATATGAGGATCAGCCCCGTAGACATCGCTGCTCCAAACAAAAACGCCCTAACCTTTGCAATGCAAACAGGGGCAAACTCATCTCTAGCCTACCCCATGAATCTTTTATGTTGACTGTCGCTAATTAGCCAATGTGCGAGTAAAAAACTTTTTTGATGATCTCTAACCGCTAGCGAGTTATGTAAACTGCAGACTTAAGGTTACAGGATTATGAACAGTAATTTTCTTTTTGTGGATCGAAATCATATTATCTTGCCGCAGATCGCCTAAGAGTCGGGTCACGGTCACACGGGTTGAGCCGATCGCCTCCGCGATCGCCTGATGCGACAACTTCAGATCAATCGTGATTCCTTCTTGACTGGGCGTACCAAAATCTCGGCAAAGAATCAACAAAAAGCTAACTAATCGAGACCCCATATCTCGATGAGCCAGCGTTTCAATCATCATTTCGGTCTGCAAAATTCGCGAAGATAACCCTTGCAGCAAAATCATCGACAACTCAGGATTGTCTTTTAAAGCTTTTTCTACCTGACCAATCGGCACCGAGAGCAACTCCACAGGCGTAAATGCCACCGCATGATAAAAGCGATCGGAACGATGCCCGGTAATCAGCGACAGCACCCCAAACACGCTATTCTCGCGCAACAGGGCAACCGTAATTTCTTCCCCCGCTTCGTACACTCTAGAGAGCTTCACGGCTCCCTTAACCAGAAAGTAGACGCGCTCAGCCGGATCGCCTGGAAAGAAAATTGTTTTGCCCCGTTCAAACGATTCAACAACGGGCGGAAATATCCCACTTCCCATCTGACGAAATACCGATGCCAGTGGTCTATCTTGTGTCACAACCATATTCCCCTGCTCAGAGTCCTTACTACGTGCCAACTTGTTGAATGAAACACGCTGAATGACTAGCATTCAACTCTGTAACTTAGAATACTTAAACGTACTACTGAAGTGTTTTTTGTACCCTTTGTTACAAAGCGTCGCGATCGCAGCCAACCTGTAAAAGGTTGAAGGGTTTGTCTCAAAGTCTCTTCAACGCTTACAGAGGTGCAGAAATTATCAGTATATTAGCCGCAACTTAGCAAATTGAATAAAATTCATGATGATCAAGACACAGAGATTGAAAACTATTACTCTCAGCTATGTGCCGACATCGATCACTTAAGAACTTTTGAACTAGTTCAGCTTGCTATCTTTATACTCCATATTTCAGTATCCTCATAAGTGCCCTCAAAGGATTGATTGTCATGCTGGATTTGACTGGAAAAAATGCCCTTGTGACCGGAATTGCCAATAACCGCTCGATCGCCTGGGGCATTGCCCAACAGCTTCACAAAGCCGGAGCAAACATCGGTATTTCCTATTTGCCTGATGAAAAAGGGAAAATGGAGAAAAAGGTGACTGAGTTGGTAGAGCCGCTCAACCCCAGTGTGTTTGTGCCACTCAACGTTCAAGACGATGCTCAAATTCAATCTGCCTTTGAAACCGTGGGCGACAAGTGGGGCAGAATCGACATTTTGATTCATTGTCTGGCATTTGCCAACCGAGATGACCTGACCGGCGGCTTTGTGGAAACGTCTCGCGCCGGGTTCGCCACCGCTTTGGATATCAGCACCTATTCCCTAGTCAAGCTTTGCGGGGCGGCAAAACCCTTGATGACCGAAGGCGGCAGCATTGTCACGCTTACTTATTTAGGCGGGGTGCGAGTGATCCCCAACTACAACGTCATGGGCATTGCCAAAGCAGGTTTGGAAATGAGCGTCCGCTATTTGGCAGCAGAACTAGGTCCTCAAAATATTCGCGTAAATGGCATTTCTGCGGGACCCATTCGCACCCTGGCATCCTCTGCCGTGGGCGGCATTTTGGATATGATTCATCATGTGGAAGCGGTAGCACCTCTACGCCGCACCGTTACCCAACTAGAAGTAGGAAACACCGCCGCCTTTTTGTGCAGCGATCTATCGAGCGGCATGACGGGGCAAATTCTCTATGTGGATGCAGGCTACGAAATTTTGGGGATGGCGTAGGTGGGATAAATCAGCGGAAATCAGGGGCGATTCCCATAGGGATTCCTGTGGAAAGCTTCGCTAACGTTTTACGAATCGCGCCCAACAAACCCCAGTAAACCTTGGTCAAACCCTACAGGATTTAGCAAGATGCGATACCCTTATTTAGAAACCGCACCTTCCACAAAATAGCTTCCATGAGCCAGACTCTCGATCTCAGCCACCTCAATTCCTCTCAGCGTCGTGCCGTAGAACATTACTGCGGACCGCTGTTGGTAGTAGCAGGAGCGGGTTCTGGCAAAACGCGGGCGCTCACCTACCGCATTGCCAACCTAGTTTTAAACCATCAAGTCGATCCCGAAAACATCTTAGCGGTCACCTTCACCAACAAAGCCGCACGGGAAATGAAAGAGCGGATCGAAAAGCTGTTTGCCGATCAAAAAGCCCGTAGCGATTTTGGCAAACCCTTGGATGCGCTCTCTCCGGTCGAACAAACTCGGCTGAGATCTCATGTTTACAAAACCATTACCAAAGAGCTTTGGATCGGCACGTTTCATGCGCTCTGTGCAAGGATTTTACGGCTTGACATTGAAAAGTATGAAGATAGCAACGGGCGCAAATGGACGCGCAATTTTTCTATTTTTGACGAGTCGGATGCCCAAAGTTTAGTGAAAGAGATCGTCACTCAAAAACTCAACTTAGACGACAAAAAGTTTGATCCAAAATCGGTTCGCTATGCCATCAGTAACGCTAAGAACAAAAGCCTTTCGCCTCACGATTTAGAAAAAGATCAGTCCAATTTTCGGGGGCGGGTGATTGCGAATGTTTACAGTATGTATCAAGACACGCTGTCGGCAAATAACGCGCTGGATTTTGATGACTTGATTCTCACGCCAGTCCATTTGCTGAAACAAAATGAGCAAGTCCGGGCTTATTGGCACAAGCGGTTTCGCCATGTTTTGGTGGATGAATATCAAGATACAAATCGGACGCAATACGATTTAATTAGTTTGCTGGTGACCAATGGCGCAGCATCCAAAACGTTTAATGAGTGGGACTATCGCTCGGTGTTTGTGGTGGGCGATGCGGATCAATCTATTTATTCGTTTCGGGCGGCAGACTTTACCATTTTGATGGGTTTTCAGGATGATTTTGGCGATCGCCTGCATGACGACGACACCCGCACGATGGTCAAGCTAGAAGAAAACTACCGCTCGACGCGAAACATTTTAGAAGTTGCCAACCAACTGATCGACAACAACACCGAACGCATTGATAAAGTGCTGAAGCCGACGCGGGGCGAGGGTGAGCCGATCTTTTTATATCGAGCCGATGACGAAACCTCCGAAGCAGAATTTGTCACCAATCAAATTCGCCAGTTAGAAGCAAAGCATCCTGAACTGCACTACGGCAAGTTTGCCATTTTGTATCGCACCAATGCCCAATCGCGGGCAATGGAAGATTCGCTGGTGAAATTGCAAATTCCTTATAAAGTGGTGGGCGGACTGCGCTTTTACGATCGCAAAGAAATTAAAGATGTGTTGGGATATTTGCGGGCGATCGCCAACCCATTTGACAACATTAGCCTTCTCCGCGTGATCAACACTCCCCGTCGCGGCATCGGCAAAACCACGATCGATTCCTTGGTCAAAGCCTCCCAAGAGTTGAGCTTGCCACTGTGGGAAATTTTATCGGATGAAACCTCGGTCAAATCTTTAGCCGGTCGATCATCTAAAGGGGTGCTTCAGTTTGCTCAGATTATTCAAAAATGGCGACAGGAATTAGATTCTCGTTCTGCCAGTGAAATTGCCCAGGGCGTACTGGAAGACTCTGGTTATGTAACAGACTTGCGAACCCAGGCAACCGATGAAGCCACCGATCGCCTCGAAAACGTGCAGGAACTTTACAATGCGGTTCTGCAATTTGAGGAAAACAATGACGATCCAAGCCTGCTGGGTTTCCTCGCCAGTGCATCGTTAGCGTCTGACCTGGATAATTTAGGTGAAGAAGATCAAAAAGTCTCTTTAATGACGCTGCATTCCTCAAAGGGTTTGGAATTTCCAGTGGTGTTTTTGATCGGTTTAGAGCAAGGGTTGTTCCCTAACTACCGTTCGATGGAAGACCCTGCTGCACTGGAAGAGGAGCGGCGGCTGTGCTATGTGGGAATCACCCGCGCCCAAGAGCGCTTGTTTATTTCCTATGCGCGAGAACGCCGACTCTATGGCACCCGTGAGCCTGCTAGCCCCTCGTTGTTTCTCGCAGAGTTGCCGAGAGAATTGCTCAATTCCAATGTGGCGGCGGCGATTCCGAATAAATGGACGAAGCCGATTTCTGAAATTCGGCGGAATAAAAGCGAAGCGCGCAATATGCCCAATAGTCACGCCAATGATTGGAGTGTGGGCGATCGCCTGATTCACAAAGCCTTTGGGGAAGGGGAAGTGACTCGCATCTTTGGCGCAGGCAACAAAATCTGTTTGGCGGTTAAGTTTCCAGGGCTAGGGCAAAAGATTATTGATCCCAAAATGACCCCCATTCAGCGGGAAGATTAGGCTTCACCACTTGGAATCAGCCGTTCGGCGTTGGGCATAGTAGGGCAGGGCGATCGCCAAGCCCAGCAAAAACAAAAAACCCATAAGCCCCACTAAAGGATTGCGATTAATACCTGTGACCCAAGCAGGTACGCGATCGGTATATTCAACCAGCTTGCCCACTTCGACTAAGTAATTGCCCCAAACCAGCCCTGCATGAAGCCCAATTGGCAATCCCAGTCTGCCCCGCAGTCGTTTGAAGCCCCGGTAGTCTTTTCCGGATGGTTCATAGCTTGCCCGTTTTGCCCAAACGAGAGCGATCCCTAAACAGACCAACGACGGAAACGCGAACAGGTTGAAATGAATCGCCGCAAACGCGATCGCGTTGAACCACAGACATCCCAATGGCGTGTAGTCTCGCTGAAGTTCATCAAACAGCCAGCCGCGAAATAGCAGTTCTTCGGCAAACCCAAACGCCAGCGCTACGATCAATCCTTCTAGCAAAATTCTTGGAAATAGAGCAGAGGGCGACTGCCACTGGACAAACCCAAACAGGGTTTCCACGCCAAACAACAGCCATAAGCTGAAGAAGCCAACGCCTAAGCCGCTAGCAAGCTCTAAGCTAATCCGTCGGCTAAACTCTAGCCCATACTGCCAAAAGATCCGAGGCTCTCGATGAACTTGGTATCCCCAAATTCTGACCAACCCAATAAACTCTAGATACAGAACGATGAGTGTCAGGATGCTAGCCAGATTTTTATCCGCAATCAGCCAGTGTCCCGCGATCGCAAATGGTGCCCACAGCAACAACAAAATGCCCACAAAGACAGCCACCCTCGCAGGTGCAGGATAGCGACTGATTTTAGATAAGAGAACCTTCAATCCAATGTCCTGTTTATTCGTCTGGTTCGATTGTGCTGATTAAACCATGCATCTTTAAAGTTTCACAGTAAAATTCAGCGTGTTCTTGCTCACAGGTAATCACCAATGCCAGCCCGTTGGTATGCGCTTCCATCATAATATCGACGGCTTGGGGCTGCGTCAGATTTGGAACTGTCGTAGTTAAAACCTGGACAACGTGTTCCATAGAGTTGAAATCATCATTGTGAAGCAAGACCCGGTAGCGAGGGGCAATCTTCCGCACTGTTGAAGGCTTTGTAATAGTTTCGACCGCCACGACTTTAATCCTTTGTATTATCTATCTAGACTAACTAAAAGTTATTCAATTGAGATCCCTAAACTTTAAAGCACCTTGCAAAAAGAGAAGTTAAACTCGCTTATGCAGTATTTACATCGCTTAACCTTATTTATAACATCCAATCTAAATCGAAGTACCTATTCAGCCAGAGTTTAGGCGACACAAATTTAAGACAATTTTCAATCATTTTAGATTCATCTCGATAACAGCCGTTGATTGTAGGTCGCTTGTCCTAAAATCTTAGAGAGACGAATGTTAAATTGCGTCAACCATTACTAATCACTTTTTAAAGCAGGATTATGGAGAATTTTTGGAATACGGTTTCTAAATACCCACTGTTTGTCGCTGGAACGATTCTGGGTGTGTTTCTGAATGCGGTGAAGCCACTGGCACCCTTGCTCAAAAATCCTGTGACCGCGATCGCGCTGGGTGGGGTAGCCATCGGCGGTTTTGCCTTTTTTGCTTTCACCCTACGCGCCATGTTGGGATTGCAGCAGCTTTAATTAACCATTTTGGCTTTACAGGCATTCATTCAAAGGGAGAGTTGAACGATGGCTACAGATCGGCGCGTTGCGCGGGTTTCAGAATTGATTCGGCGGGAAGTTAGCCAAATGCTGCTGACGGATATTAAAGACGATCGCGTGGGTGCTGGCATGGTTAGCGTCACCGATGTCACCGTTGCAGGAGATTTGCAACACGCCAAGATTTTTGTCAGCATTTACGGTGATTCAGCCGCTAAAGCTGAAACGATGGAAGGGCTAAGAGCCGCTACAGGCTTTGTTCGCAGTGAATTAGGACAGCGGATTCGCCTCCGTCGTACTCCAGAAGTCACCTTCTTGGAAGATGTTGGACTAGAGCGGGGCGATCGCGTTCTCACCTTGCTTAATCAACTCAGCCAAGAGCGCCCACCCGACGACATTGAAGGGAACGAAACCACGCCAACCAACCTTGCGATCGAATCGAATAGCGCTCCAAGCGACTCAGATGACGACGAGGAAGATGATTTTGAGGAAGATGGCTTAGAAGATGACGACGACGAATTTGAGGACGAAGACGAGGATGAGGACGAGGACGAATTTGAGGACGAGGACGAGGACGACGAATCTGAGGACAGTAAACCAGCCACCAACCCGTAGCAGCATAATAGGCTGTTCCCTTTTCCTATTTCCTGTTCTCTATTTCCTGTTCCCTTCCTCCCTCTATGCAGTCTTTCCTTCCTCCCCTCGATTCGCTTTCATTGACTGCTCAAGTCGCTCAAATGTTTGTAGTGCGGGCTTCCGGCTACTTGTTTGATCATCAAATCCGCTATCCCGCGTGGGAACCACCCGCAAAAACGCTGGAATCTTGGATTACAGATTTGGGCGTGGGCGGCGTGATTCTACTGGGGGGAAGTGCGGCGGAAGTGGCGCTGCGAACTCAGCAGTTTCAGGATTGGGCGCAGGTGCCCTTGTTAATCGCGGCGGATGTAGAAGAAGGAGTGGGGCAACGATTTGCCGGGGCGACTTGGTTTCCGCCGCCGATGGCGATCGCGGCGGTCTACTCACACAACCCCGATCTAGCGATTCACTACGCTGAGCAGATGGCAGCCATCACCGCCCAAGAATCCCAAGCGATCGGGCTAAACTGGGTGCTGGCTCCGTTGGTGGATGTCAACAATAATCCTGAGAATCCCGTGATCAATGTGCGGGCATTTGGCGAAACTGTGGCAGCGGTCAGCGAACTGGCGGCGGCGTTTATTCGAGGTGCAAAACCTTATTCAGTGCTGACGGCTGCAAAACATTTTCCCGGTCACGGGGATACGACGGTTGATTCTCACTTAGAGCTTCCCGTGATTCTCCATAATTTAGAGCGGTTGCAGCAAATTGAACTGCCGCCATTTGAAGCCGCGATCGCGACGGGTGTCGATTCAGTCATGAGCGCCCATCTGCAAATTCCAGCCCTTGATTCTACCTATCCTGCAACGTTATCTCACCGAATTTTGACTCAGGAGCTACGCCAAAAACTAGGATTTGAGGGATTGATCGTGACGGATGCATTGGTAATGGGCGCGATCGCCGATCATTATGGTGCCAACGAAGCCGCCGTGCTTGCCGTCGAAGCGGGAGCCGATATTTTGCTGATGCCCCTTGATCCAGTAGGCGCAATTCAGGCAGTGTGCAACGCGGTGGAATCGGGGCGAATTACACCTGAGCGAATTCGAGATTCTGTGGAACGGATTTGGACGGCAAAACAAAAGGCGTGTGCGCCTCCCTTACAAGAAACTACGTCCCATGCCTGGGAGTCGATGCAGCCAATCGTGCAAGCTAAAGATTTGAGGTTGCAGTTAGCGCAACCAAAGGCGATCGCTTTAGTTGACTCAATTTTGCAAGACTCGCAGCGAATTTATACGCCCTGTTTATCGCGCTTGGCTAACCAACCTTTACAGTCCAGTCGAAATTTAGTCATCTTAGATGATGCTTTGGAGCG